>CAISOI010000381.1 GCA_903886985.1 uncultured Chthonomonas sp. | reverse complement strand
GCGAGAGAAGATATCAGCATTACGCGACTGGGCTGCCACGCGAGCCAGAAAGGCGTCCAGTGCCCCTGTGGAGAACGTTGAGGAACAAGTAGCGGCATTTTTACTCGCTCGTGCAAAGGAAGAGGAAGATCGCCAGCTGCATCATGTCGAGTCGGAACTAGCGAGAGCTAAGCGATCAGCTAAGAGAGCAGCTGCAAAAACCGAGAAGACCGAAAGCTGAGCCACCAAAAAAATCCATTTCTCGCAATGCTTTTGAAGGAACCCGTGGATAATGTCCGAACGTCCCGACAGCGCAGCAATCTCAAAAAAAGTGAATCCTTGGCTCATCGTTGGTCTCTTGTGGCCAGTTGCAGTTTTGAACTATTTAGATCGCCAGATGTTGGCGACTATGGGACTCACAATAAAGGCTGATATCGCGGAACTGCGAAGTGCCGAAATGTTCGGGTATCTCATGGCCATTTTCATGTGGGTATATGCCTTTTGCAGCCCACTTGGTGGGGCACTAGCTGACAGGCTAAACCGAAAATGGCTCATCGTCCTCAGTTTAGGCGTCTGGTCCGCAGTTACGCTCCTGATGGGTAGGGCAAGTGGCTATTCTGAATTGTATAGACTTCGAGCTCTCATGGGCATTAGTGAGGCGCTCTATATTCCAGCGGGACTTGCACTCATTGCCGATTACCATCCGGGACCGACGCGCTCTATTGCCATTGGTGTACACATGAGTGGGATATACCTTGGTCAGGCGTTAGGTGGACTGGGTGGTTGGATTGCTGAAAGGATTTCCTGGCGAATTGCATTTCAAGGGTGTGGATTGATTGGTATCGCTTATGCCGTTGTGCTGTTGGCCTTACTTAAGGAGTTTCCCCGACAACCTCGTGGTCAACAGAACGAAAATTCGTCCGGGCAGATTCAGAAAATACACTGGATGCCGTTCATCATCCTGATCCTCTGTTTCACTTTGCCAAGCCTGTCAGGCTGGGCGATAAAGAACTGGCTTCCAACCCTTCTTCAAGATCGATTTGCCCTCAAACAGACAAGCTCAGGACTTCTTGCCACAATGGTAGCTGCGGGGTCCTCGTTTGTAGGTGTCTTGGTAGGTGGGCGTCTCGCCGATCGGTGGTCCGTTCTAAATCTTAGAGGCAGAGTGAAAGCCAGTGCGTGCGGTCTCTTTCTTTTGGCACCGGCTCTGGTGGCAATAGGTCTCGCCCCAGGGCTTCCTATGGTGGTGCTCTTCACAGGAGTTTACGGTTTGGGCTTTGGAATGTTTGACGCGAACAATATGCCAATTCTCTGTCAAATTGTCCCGGAAAGATTCCGATCCACGGGCTACGGACTATTGAACTTCGTTGCTATCTCCAGCGGCGCATACCTCACCCCTCTGTTGGGCAGACTGAAGGACGCCGGAGTTCCACTTGGTCAAGGCTTTGCACTCTGTGCGATACCGGCTCTGGTAGCAACCATACTTATGGCAACAATGAGACTTCCTTCGCCAAAGATAATAGCTTCTTCACAACCGGCAAATTGATACTCTAATTTGTTGTTGTTGGGCTGTCCGCAACATTGGGTTGCGAGCTTAGATCGGATGCCACGGGAGAATTAGCGTCTCTACTGTAAATTCGCACGTTACCCACATCGTTTGTGGGTTGCGCGAAACCCACAAATATGCCTTGTCCTGACCAGTGTTCAAAATCCGAAGTCATAGCAAAGTCTTCAACTTTACTACCGGGGATCGAGATGATCAGACGATAGGTCTCCGCAACGATGTGATCAAACCGAAACGAGCCATCCTTGCCTGAAACGGTTACAGCACTCATCCAGCGCAGCCAGTAGGGTCTTACTGTGCCGTTTGGAAGGAAATTATACGGCACACCACGTGCCAACTCGATTGGCATAATACCGACTTTTGCGCCAGCAACAGGTTTGCCATCCAGCAACAGCTTGCCGGATATGATCCCCGTGTTAAACATCAAATGATCGCTGATGCGAGCAGGTATTCGGGTAGGTGGGATTTTTGCCTTTTTGTACCACTCACTGGCATTTTTACGGTCACCGATTCGGGCATAAAGGTCGCCTACGAGTTCCATCGATTGTCGATCGTTAAATCGAAAATGCTTCTCATCTGCCAAAAGATCCAGATATTTGTGGGTCTCCGGAGTCGACGCACATGTTCGCAAATTGTCCAGAAAAACATTGACATACTGCGGATCAGAAACGTGGGATAGGTTATCGTAATCCACCTTCAGACTGGCAAGTGGGTTCCACGTTAGACTGGCAACATCGTGTAAAACGAAGAATGCTGACTCCTGCAAACTTGTATGGTAATTGCGAGAGTGGAGAAATGTCTCCACCTTTTTGCCAGCCTCCGGCGACGCGTCCACGCCTGTAAAGCTCTGGTGATTGATCACAATCGGAAACGCACGCTTGTCTCTTAGAAGCAGGACAACATCATTTCCAGATGCTGCCATTTTAAGT
>CAISOI010000380.1 GCA_903886985.1 uncultured Chthonomonas sp. | reverse complement strand
TGAACCACTTATCAACGTTCTTTCCCCCTGCAAATAATTCTGCAAGCAACAGTTCCGCGTCCTCACTCTCTGCCATCTTTGACACATATTTGATCAATCCGGAAATCCCGTTTTCGATCACTGCAACATGCGTGCCAATACAACAGAACTGGTTCACGAGTGCGTTCGAGATCGCTTTGGGATCCGTGTCCTCGTCAAATTCTAGAATAAACCCATCAAGGCCATCTATTTCAACGTTTTCAAAATCAGAAAGCACACGCACATTCCCTATCCGTGTCTCCAAATGTTGAAATTGTGCCCAGTCGAATGCGCTTATTTCCCACCTGATCAAATTGGTATCCCCTGATTAATGGTGTCGCCAAACCTACCGAAAGTCAAAATTCGTTATATTGACTCTTCTCCATGTCAATTGCACCGCTTTTGCGAAAAGCAACGCCCTCATTGGCCAGCATCGCTTTTTGCTTTAGGGCGTACTCAGGACTGCGTTTGCCAACTGGCAGCGTTCCGCCCGCCCCTACCACTCGATGCCATGGCACCTCCATGGGGCAGTCACGCATAATGGTTCCCACCATTCGCGCAGTAAGGCGGCAGGAGTCGATGCAACCAGCTATTTGACCGTAAGTCACGACCTTGCCGGCTGGCACTTGTTTCACAAATTTATGAACTTCTTCAACTGGATCTACCAAGGTACTCGTTCTTTAGTGTGCTCGAATAATTGTGGGATGGACACAGTAAGGATATACGATGTAACCGTCGCAGAGCAAATGTGGCAAATCGCTCACAAAGTCTACCGGAACGCCGAACAACTTGGTATCCGAAACGTAATCCAGCGGACAGCGGGTCTCTGTCTCCTTCCGAGCAGAAACAAGAATAATCTTTAACAAATCGTCGGTTAACCGCCATAGCTCCGGCGCATCGCTATTACGCAAGGCGGAAACTTTCAGCATAAACAGTTGGTCCAATACATCTCCATCGGCAAAGGTAACTGTTAGTATATTTGACATTATCTATACCTCCTCGACTGATATTAGATCTGACGAAATATGGGCATATAATGTTCTCTTAATATTTGCACTTCACAGTGTTTGACCCTTTCATCACAGTAAAGTAAAGGTTCAACAATACCATAGTTCCCGAATCATGCTCAAATTGCAAGGGCATGAAATGTTAGTTAGTAGCTCAACCCGTATTCGATTCTGTAATTTAGCACCCTACAAACAAAATAATTGTTGCAACCGTTACTATTGCAACCACGTATATTCTATGTTACACTGAAACCTAATGGGGCGGAATTCCGAGTGAAGACGCTCAAAAAAGAAGTCGGACCGCACACTCCCATTGTCTTCTATCCCAATAAAGGAGCGAACGAATGGTTCATACCAATTCGCGACAGCACAAGGGATTTACCCTCATTGAGCTGTTGGTTGTAATTGCAATCATCGCAATCCTTGCGGCAATTCTCTTCCCTGTTTTTGCACAGGCGAGAGGAGCAGCACGCAAGACGATGTGCACCTCAAATGCACGTCAAATTGGTCTTGGCATCGCTATGTATGTTCAAGACTATGACGAGACCTACTGCCCTTATTTCAGTGGCTTTGTGGCTCCCTCGGGTCCCTATACCTCCCCACAATGGTACTGGCCGCAGCTTGTTGCGCCATATATTCAAAAAGTAAACGGTACCGGAACAGGTGCAAATCCTCAAGCAACAATTAAGGATCTTTCACCGATCTTCCGATGTCCAGATGCGCCATACAATGCAACCGCATTAACCAGTACAAGCTTTGGATACAACAGCTCCTACGGTATTTCTGACGACATTGTTAACTGGTGGGAGCCACCAGGAATTGCAACGACTTATATTCCAGTTGGAATGGCGGCGGTTGCAGCTCCTTCCAATGCAGTTCTCTGTGTCGAAACATGGGATTGGCTTTCTGGGGGAGTCCAACCAGGAGCTGCTTTGGCACTAAGCCCATTTGATGTCACCCTAAGCAAAAATGCAACCTACCGCACTCTGGACGGTCGTCACAATGCTTCCTACAAGAAAACGTCTTCTACTTTGAAAGCCGATCCACTGTCGACGAACGTCAGCATCTTCTGTGATGGACACGCGAAAGCGATCCGCACCGGAGACTTGCAGGAAAAACGTGAACTCTGGAGCATCTCCGGCACCGGTCTATGGCCGTAATGGAAAGGTTGTCAAATATGAAGTTCAGACGATATATGCTCGGTCTTATGGCGAGCGTAATGCTATGCTCTATAGCAATCGTTGGATGTAGTAAGAAGGCTCCCGTACCAGACAAACCAGCGGAAGTGGATCTAAAAGCTGATGCTGATCAAGGAAAGTCCGCGATGCCTGGCGGTGGACCTCCTGGCGACAAGAAGTAACGACGTAAAAAAGACCGCGTGAGAGATCATGCGGTCTTTTTTACGCCAATGCGGCAACGTATCCACCAAATGGAAGCGAAAGCAATTTTGCTCCCGCCCCAAATCCGATAAAACCAACACCTAAACCAATACCCGCCTTTTTTGCATCAGCTTCTTTT
>CAISOI010000379.1 GCA_903886985.1 uncultured Chthonomonas sp. | reverse complement strand
CTAGATGGTGACAGCAGTTGGGCGGTATGACATGAACAATTCAGATGCTTCACAATCAGAAAAACTCCGAATCAACTACCCGTTGGCACATGTGGCCAAACCAATTCTCTATCACTTGATTCTCGATTTTGGACTTGTTCCAAATATCCTGCGAGCACGAATCGAGCACGAAGAGGGTGGGCAGATTGATGTCGAACTTTCCGGTAAACAGGACGACCTCGATAGAGGTAAGAAGTGGTTGTTAGACCAAGGCGTAACAACAACTCCCATTTAGAAAGTTGTCCCAAAACGATGAGTCAAATTGAAACAGTGTGTAGGGAGTTCCACGACCTTTTTGGTATGGAGCCAGAATTCGTAGTTCGAGCTCCCGGCCGGGTAAACCTGATTGGCGAACACACTGACTATAACGACGGATTTGTGTTTCCTGCAGCCATCAATTTTGAAGTTGTCATAGCGGGTAACCGTCGGAATGACGACCAGGTCCGTATCCACTCGTTAGTATTTCATCAAACCTCGACATATTCTCTCAATAAGATAGATTACGACGGCGAATACAAATGGAGCAATTATGTACGCGCGATTTCGGACCAGTTAGTTAAGACTGGGCACTCACCTTCAGGTATGAATGCAGTCGTGACCGGAAATGTTCCTCTCAGTAGTGGCTTGTCTTCTAGTGCGGCGATTGAAGTATCATCCTGTTTGGCATTTGAAGCTTCGGGTAGATTCACTATCGATTCCGTTGATCGAGCAGTACTTTGTCAGAGTGCCGAACGTCAATTCGTTGGTGTTAATTGCGGCATTATGGATCAGTTTGTTTCTGCAAATGGAGTTAAGGATCATGCGCTCTTCTTGGACACCCGATCTCTCGACTTCCGCCCAGTGCCACTTCCAGAAACAGGTGTCTCCATCGTGGTTTGTGACACGAATAAACCACGAGGCTTGGTAGATTCGCAGTATAACAAAAGACGATCTGAGTGTGAGGAGGCGGTTTCTGTTATTGCCCAGACGGATCCGGACATAACTTCACTGCGAGATGTGACCATGGAGCAATTAGTTGTTCACGAAGGCGAAATGAAGAGAGAGGTATTCCGCCGTGCTCGGCATGTGATCAGCGAAAATAACCGGGTACTAAAAAGCGTCGATTTGTTGGAGTCGGGCGATATCGATGGTTTCGGAAAACTGATGAATGAATCGCACGTGTCACTTCAAAAGGATTTCGAGGTGAGTTGCTTAGAGCTTGATACGATGGTTGAAGCTGCTTGGAATGTTTCCGGAGTATACGGATCGAGGATGACAGGCGCAGGTTTTGGTGGATGCACCGTAAGCCTTGTCAAATCAGACTTTGTGGATCAATTTGAACAGCAGGTTCAGGCAGAATACAGGGCAAAAACAGGATTAGATGCGACAATTTATGTTTGCTCGGCAGAAGCCGGAGCAAGTAGAATTCGATAAGAAAGTGGAAATATGAGTGTAAATTTTGATGCTGTAACCGGACATCTCTCTGGAGACGGCGTAGTCGAAACAGTCCGTAAGGTGAAAGATCTTGCCGGAGTTTTTAGGGATGAGGCGGCACGGGCAGCCATGGACCAAGAGCACGTTCTGTATCGTGTGGAGGCGTTCGAGCCGGTACCGGAAGGCACACTCGGAGGCGTCGGGCTTGCTACGACATATCTCATGCCCGGACAAGTAGGGGACGAGTATATTTTGACACGGGGCCATTATCATATCAATGAAGATCGCCCGGAATTGGAAGTCACCATTAGTGGTGAGGGCTATCTTGTACTAATGGATCGTGACCGAAACACCCACATTGAAGCGATGACCCCCGGTTCGGTACACCCCGTAGGTCTGGGTATTGCGCACCGTGTCGCAAATACCGGTACTGAGCCATTGGTGTTCGTATCCTATTGGGCGAGCGAAACGGGACACGACTATGCGACTATCCGTGAGCATGGATTTAGTGGCCGAGTGCGGAATTTAGAGGGAGTTCCCGTCTTAGTAAAGGAATAGAGTTTTGATGGAATTCGTAAAGGGAGAGAGCATTTGAAGCTGGTAAGATTTTTAAAAGGGAGCACCGCGCGAATCGGTGTGATAGATCATGATCAAGTCGTCGATGTTGAAGGTGCATTGACCGCCGCCTTAGTAGGAGCAGGGATGTCATTGGAAATGGCACAGTCAGAGGCAAGGGAGCGCGTGCCGCAATCCATGCGGAGGTTTCTTGCTGCGGGAGACGGCTTACAGCAGATAGTTCGTGAGGCAGTCTCCTTTGCTCATGCCTATCCGGACCACAAAGTTTCGGGTCACAATATCACCGTTCCACTGGTTTCTGCGGAACTCCTCGCGCCCATTGCGGATCCGGAAAAGATAATTTGCATTGGTCAGAATTACAAAGACCATTGTGCAGAGCAAAACCAACCGTTTCCTGAACGTGCAATCATCTTTGCCAAATTTCCGAATGCAATCAACAATCCTGGGGCTCCTGTGGTTTTGCCTGCCATTAGCAGTCAGGTCGATTATGAAGCGGAATTGGCATTTGTGGTCGGCAAGAGAGCCAAACACGTCTCTGAAGCAGATGCCCCTCATTATATAGCCGGCTACTTTTGTCTGAACGATGTGTCCGCTCGTGACATTCAGATGCATCCGGCAGAGAAGAGATCG
>CAISOI010000378.1 GCA_903886985.1 uncultured Chthonomonas sp. | reverse complement strand
GGAGACACCGGGCAAAAGATACTCGGACCGGATGTGAAGCCGATTGCTGAGCATATCGGACCTGCAGGCGGATTGGATAAGATCAAAGAGTTGTATGAGACCGAAGCTCATACTGTGAGTACTCCCGGGAAGATTACTGCTTATGATCCGACAGAGGATTACATTCAGTATTCAATGAACCTCGCACAGGTTGAACTTGGAAGTTTAAATGGTCTCAGTATTTTCCAGGACTACCTCAATGGAGCAGCCGGTAGAGAAATGATGTTGGCTTTTGAGCGCACGGGTGCATCTCTCACGCCATTACATTTTGCAGCTAACGGTGCTTTTCCACTCGGGGATCCAAATCCAGTTAAACAGAATGTGATCAAAGATGGACTTGCCGCATTAACGAGCAATAAGCACCTGTGTGGGATATTTTTTGATGGCGACGGTGACAGGATCGATTTCTATAGTGGCAACGGTGACTATCTCGCTTCCAGCTTTGTATATGCCGGTATCCTTCCGCAAATTCGTAAACGATTTCCTCAACAAGGTCTGGGAGTTTATGCCGACCTCAAAGCGAATCCGTTGGCGATTATGGAGATGGCGCGCACAGGATTCAGTGTTAATGTGATTCGCAATGGTCACTCACAAATTAAGAATAGTATGATTGAGGATCAAACGAAGGTCGGCACGGTCGAGGAGTCCGCTCATTTTTACGAAACATTTCATCTGAATGGCGGAGCATATTCAACCGAGAACACGCTCTATCTAGCACTGCTTGCTGCAAGGGCATGGAGTGAGGAGCCGGACCGGTTTGACAATCTGTTTGAGATTCAGTCTCGAACCAGCCGTGAACGAGAATGGGGATATAAGTTTCCATCGGACGACTTACGGGCAGAGGCGTTACTCGCGGTGCGATCCCATTTTGAACATCTCGGTGCGAGTTCGATGTCAAAAATGGCAAATGGGTACGAATTAGAGGCCACGATGATGCGTCGTGGAATTCCTTTCGATGTCGATGTAGACACGCGTGTTAGTGACGACTGGCTACAGGTTTGTCACCGAACATCCCAGAGCGAAAACGGTCTTGCCCGATGGGAAGTTGTTGCCGCAACCTCAGCTATTGCAAGTGATGCTAAACGTCGTATTCACGAAGTTGTACAAGGTTACGGCGCTGGAGAAGAGTATCAAGGGTAATCACCCATCGGAGTGTCGAGATTGGACGAACAGAAACAATCAGCAAGCGTAGTCACCAAATTTCTTTTCCCGACTTTATTTGCCATGGGAGTAATCGGGCTGATCTTTCTAAGCGTGCATCGGAGAACGGATCCGGTACACACACCGCTGGAAATGGCAGGTTGGTCTCCGACGCCCCCCACAATTCAGAAAGACGTAAAAGCCGCACGCTTGAAATATGCCATCAACGACTCCGCAGACATTCGGGCTAGATTCATCTTGGATTTTCAGGAGCGTTATCGATCCAATGGGCTGGCAGTTGCTGTTCGATTTGGTCCCAAGGGGAAGGTGCGGCTACTTTGCGGCGCAACACTCGCGAGATGGCAAATGGCGCGCATTGCCATAACCCTTCATGACGAACTGCAATCGTTGTTTGGTCATTCCGGGGATATTGATATTTACGTCACTTATATTGTGAAACAGGTGCAGCACATAGGGGTGGCTCGGGAACTAACTCCGGGAAAGCCGCTGAGCATAAACTTTGATCGGGAAATACGCGAGGAACAGAGATACAATTTTTGACCTCTCGTTAATTGAACGAGAGGTCAACTCACTCTTGCAGCTTAACTTCAGTTAGGGCTGAAGTGTGACGGTCGGCGCAGTCGTCCATCCAATAAGGCAGTTGACCAAGGATGCCGTTTTAAACTTGTTGTAAGCGATAAAGTGAATCACTGTATCAAATACCTGAATCTCCGCGTCTTCGTAGTATGTACAAATGTCTCGACCAGGTTCAGTGACACTAATCGTTCCTTTGCCTTGAATGACAACCATTCTGCTATCTCCTAAAGACTTTCTTTACAAAAGGTGATGGACAAACGCACTGTGCAGATTCATTTTGTTCTTGCAGTATGAATTATAGCAACTTCCGACACGCGTTACAATACAGTCTGTGTATCAATAGTTACTTATAGAGGCGTTTCGATCTTGGTCCGTTGCTTTTAAGACGGAGCACTGCTCCCGATAGTACCTAATTCCAAACGTACTCGATCAACATAGATCACACCCTTTTGTGGGATTCATCGGAAATGCGCTAGCATTCCCTTGACAGGTTGTTGGTTTACGGGTACATTTGAGTGTTGGAACTTAATAGAGTTTCTCTTGCCAGAGACAGCCGGTGTTCATTTCATGGACTTAATCTCCTTCGGGGGGCCCGCCGAGGGAAGTGGATCACAATTTGTGTGAAGCAGAATGACACGGTTTGCCGTGTTACTCATCCCGGAGCGTCGCTGACAAGCGATCGCTCTTTTTTGTTGACTGCGCCCACTTGGTGCAATAACATATCTATGTCCGACATCCCAATAAGGGAGGTTAAACCCTATGCCACGAACAAAAGCGCCGCGCGCCGATAAAGTGGAAGTGGTCGGTGAGCTGCAGGATATCTTCAGCAAATCGTCCGCTCTCTTCATGACGGAATATCGCGGTCTTACAGTTGCTGAAATAAGTGAGTTGCGAAAGCGCATCCGTCCAACGGGCGGACAATACCATGTCGTCAAGAATAAATTATTCCGACGTGCAATGGGCAGCGAAATCAACCCGGAACTGGAAACCCTGTTAGCTGGACCGACCGCCATTGCATTTGCAACCGGTGACTCCGTCGATACAGCGAAGATTCTTATTCAGTTTTTGAAAGAAATTCGCAAACCGGAGATTAAGTTGAAGGGTGGTTATGTAGATGGAAGAATTTATTCCGTCGACCAGGTCACTGCTCTTTCCAAGATTCCGCCGCGAGAAGTTGTTCTCGCAACTGCAATCGGCACCATGCAGGCGCCGCTTACGAACTTTGCCGGTACGCTTAACGGCATCCTAGGCGAATTTGCTCGAACCCTTCAAGCTGCTGTAGATAAAAAGACAGCCGAAGGCGCTTAATCTTAAAAACCGACATTCCGTTGCCGGAATAAGTATCTCGCAATTTGCGAGAAGAACCGGCATATTCTGTTCAAGGAGAATTAAATGGCAGCAATCGAAGATGTAATTGGCGCGTTAGAGAGCCTTAGCGTTCTAGAATTGGTCGAATTGACCAAAGCAATCCAAGAGAAGTGGGGCGTCTCCGCAGCTCCTGTAGCAGTAGCAGCAGCTCCTGCCGCTGGTGGTGGCGATGCAGCCCCTGCAGAAGAAGAGAAGACCTCTTTTGACGTTATCTTAACCGGCGCTGGTGACAAGAAGATCCAGGTCATCAAGGTTGTCCGCGAAATCACCGGTCTTGGCCTGAAAGAAGCGAAGGACTTGGTCGATGGCGCTCCTCAACCAGTCAAGACTGGCCTCAACAAGGAAGACGCAGCCGGCATCAAAGCCAAGCTCGAAGCCGAAGGCGCAACCGCAGAAATCAAGTAATTCAACACTACTTGAAATTGATAACGACCACTGGAATTTCCGGTGGTCGTCGTCATTTGTAGGGCAGATAACGTTTTGCAACCAAAGGTCTCCGTTAAACAAACCAACACCCCAGATATAATATGCCCTCTAGGAGTGGCCAAAATGCCTCTTTAAGCACTGCACCGAGAGCAAATCCTAACAGACAGCCACTTAGTGGAGCAATGGGTTGCTTACCAATTCCGGCGTACCGAGCTAGAAGAAAACCAATTAACCCACCAAGCAGGCATCCCACTACTGCTGGAGCAAACCATAGGGTGTAGTCGCCCTTAGTCTCAAGGTCAGCACGTAATTTATCAATCTTTGCCTGTCGAGCAACTGGATCGGCGCGTTTCACTACGAATGACATTCAGGTTCTCCTCTACGAAAGATTAACCAATTTGTCTTACATATTACGGTTGTTACGAATCTATTGAGATTGAGGTTTCAGTGGAAGAAACATTCTGTGACGGGGATCAGCTGAATTAGAAAGAGCTACCTGCGCCCACCAGCATACATCCGAGCATACATTCCCTCAGTAAGACGGCTTACCGCGACACCCTTATTACTGCTGGATGAGTGAATGAAATAACCATTGCCGAGGTAGATGCCCGTGTGACTGACATAGCCACCACCATTCGCAAAATACACTCTGTCGGTCGGTTGAAGCTGATCTTGACGCACAGGAACCCCAACGTTAATTTGCTCATGCGCCGTGCGAGGTAATCCAATTCCGAGAGACCTAAAACAGCGTTGGACAAACCCCGAACAGTCTAATCCCGTCGGCTGTGTGCCGCCCCATCTGTATGGCACTCCCATGTAGCTGAATGCAGTTTGGATTAATCGCCTTTGGTTCTGTGGAAGGTTCAATTCATCAAAACCTGGCAAAGTACTAGGTGCTCCGAAATCAGTTCCGGCGGGAGCTGACACAGAATAGTCGAGAATTCCCACGTCGGATTTATGAATCCAACCTGTGGATTGGTCGGACATAAGCACCCCGTACCAGTCGCCAACATCTACTGTTAATGCGATGTATGTTCCTGGAGTAACACGGGCGAGGAGGGATTTGGAAGAGCTTCTTCCTGCATAGATCGCCGCCTTGTGGTGCGTAACCCCGAGTCGGCCAACTTCTCGATCTTGCGAACTATTCTGTTTGCCACGGGAAGCGAATCGCTTGTTAGATCCACTCTGATTTTGTGGTACCTTAACGGCGCGGCGCTCGGAGTACTGCATAAACTCAGATTTGACACTGTTCGACTCGGCAACCGCTGTCTGTTCGACTACTTTTGACGACGGAAGATCAAGTGTAATTGTGTCATCGGCAAGGGAGGGTATAGCACAGATTCCAAAGCCTAAAAAAGCGCCAACAAATGTTGCGGTTAATATGCGATTGTTAGTATTGGAATGCAATGTGAGCGATGCTCTTTTACTCATGATAACTTGGACGAATAAGATCATATATTATGACACGTGAACCACTCACTTTGAACAATCAAGCTATTGTGAAGGGCTGTTGACGGTCTCTGGATGGGACCCGAATCTTGGGGCAAACGACCATAGTCATATCGATTGGCGAAAACCGTGCCACAATTAAGGTAGAAGATTGGTGATTGTAATGCGGGGAGATTCGAATTGGACAATAGATTTAAGCTTACGAGACTAGTTCGAACGACGAGTTCCGAAATATATTTGATTTGGGAAACGGATAAGCGGGTTGGTCAAGTCGACATTCACTTTGCGCAGGATACCATTCATGCGACGATCGTTTTTGAGAGTGATCTTACCGTAACGGATGAGGAAGAGTTGCTCGCCCAGATTGATGACGATATTGTCTCGTCCTATATGCCGCGATTTGAACGCGAAGATTTTGTTGCACACGTCTTCCGCGGTGAAGAAATTAGTCGCTATACCGATTGCTCGGGCGCAATAGACGAAATGGACGGCGACGAGTCCCCATCTGAAGATTGATAGCATGTTTTATCAGTTTGAAAGCTGTACAAAGCATCTTGCCCGATGTAAAATCGATTCCGGTATAATACTCTCATGACTGCAGATGAACCTCAATCCGATACATCAACGTGTAAATCTCTCGTCGACAACCTTAACCCCAACCAACGTGAAGCCGTAGAATATATTCACGGACCTCTCTTAATATTTGCAGGTGCAGGATCTGGAAAGACTCGTGTTTTAACGCACCGCGTCGCGCATATGGTCGCTGATTGTGGAGTTTTCCCG
>CAISOI010000377.1 GCA_903886985.1 uncultured Chthonomonas sp. | reverse complement strand
TGCTGCCGCATAATAGGCCTGATTAAACGCCGCGAAGAAGTTTGGGGACTCTGCCACTACTTTTAACCAAGCAGAACTCGCCATGCTCAAACGAGGAATCAACATATTGGGAAATGTTGCTGTATTTGCTACACCATTCACACTTGAGACTGGAAAGAACCGGTCATTGCCTAGAGGAATCTGGTTCATCAGGTCATAGCGATCCAGAGAACTCCAAAGTGGGTCAGATACGTTAACGGAGTTCGAACCAAATGTTGCATTGAGTGTTGGTAAAGCTGTTCGAACAGTCTCCAATGTAGCGGCGCGTGCCATTCCTCTTTCCCAAGCATCGTAGGAGATTACTTTGGGTCCGCGAAACGCAATTGCAAGCATCTGAGTCAGATCAAGAACTTTGGACTGAATTGAGTTATAAACTGCAAAGTGAATTTTTGAATTACTAACATCGTATGTACCGCCGCTCAAAGCGTTTGGATCACTCAAAGCATTTGCTGTGTTGTCATCATTTACTATCGTCACCACGCCACTCCGGGATGGATCGCCGTATACGACTTTCAACGTCGGATACATAACGTTAATGATGGTAACCAGCTCATCATGCTGCGCCTGAGTCCATCCCCCATCACCGGCAGATGTTGAAACCGGAATCGTAAATGTGAGATCGAAACCACGGGAATTTCCCGCTTTCGGACTTACCAATTTGCCATTTTGTCGAATGTACACAATATCTGGAATTCCCAAGAATGCAGACTTCTTCCACTTTAGTGTTCGTTTTAGAGTTTCCACCTCAGCTTGAAGGCTGGCAGCACGTGCGTGCTTCACACTTCTGACCTGTGTCATAACTGCCCTGTCAACAGCAGCAGTGTTCGCTGGGTCCGCTACGTCCACGACGATTGCGTGGAGAGGACCATTTGCAATCGTATTGAATCGTGTGTTCACGACGTTTTTATACTGTTGTGCTTGGACCAATGAAGTTGACAATGCGATGAGGGCTGATAAAACGAGTGGAGAGAAACTGCGAGAAACTATCTTAAGGGATGTTCGGGTATTTATTGGCTTCAATTGCACCACTCCTATTGAGTGAAAGAATTCTTGGGTGACAAAGTTATTGAAAAGGACGTTCCAACCTAGTAGCTCGAAGTCAAAATGGGACTTCAAACCTTGTACGTTTACTCATGTAACATTGGTTCCTACTAATTGTGTGTGACTCCCGACAGTGAGGGCATAGAGACACTTAGTACCCCTGGCGTGGATATAACTGTTCTCAGAAATTTTTCACGATCAAACATTTCTGTGGGAGAAACTCTAAGGTCAAAGTGGCGCGTTTGTTTATCCAAGCCTGGGTCGCAATGAATGGAAAGTATCATTAATCCTGAATTTGAAATATGGCCCAGAAACGCAGCTGCCGACATCTCATCATCTTTAAGTATCGCCTGAATAGGAACGGGGCGACCACTGATTTCATCCAGCTTCGCTTCCAATCTCGTCAATCCCCAGAGCGTGAAAATAATAACAAATGATGCAATTACGGCCAATTGCCCAAAAAACGGTGATGTACCCAGAGCGATCCCCATACCGGCAGATGCCCAAATACTTGCCGCGGTAGTCAAACCACGAACCGTCGCTCCATCTCTAATGATCGCCCCAGCACCAAGAAAACCCACGCCCGATACGATTTGAGCTGAAATACGATCATTGCTGCCATGACCCATATTGGCCGAAACCAATGTCATCAGGGTGGAACCAAGGCATACCATGATGTGAGTTCGCAATCCCGCAGGATGCCCATGAATTTCGCGCTCAAATCCGACTATTCCGCCAATCAAAACGGAAAGAATGAGAACCATAGTCATCCCGCTCAGAGTACCGGGTTGAATTGAAATTCCAAAAAATGTGTTCATGGGCGACACATCATTACTCCACTTTCAACATTTCAGCTCCGATTATATCTTGGATATACACAACTGCTTCCGTCAAAGCGACGGTATTGGCTACAGATTTGTCGCGTCTCATACTAATTTCGACAATACCTTCTGCAGCACCTCGTCCAACAACGACTTTTACCGGAAATCCTATTAGGTCGGCATCTTTAAACTTAACTCCCGTTCGCTCATCTCGGTCGTCGTAAAGGACATCTACTCCTGCGGATTTCAATGCCTCATACAATCCGTCCGCAGCAGTCCTCTGTACTTCGTCTTTATGATTTGCAAGGACAATCACAACTTCGAACGGTGCAATAGCCATTGGCCAAATGATGCCGTCATCATCGTGGTGAGCTTCAATTGCAGATGCAATCGTTCGACTGATTCCCAGCCCATAACATCCCATGATGATATCCATCATTTTTCCAGAGTCGGTCTGAATTTGGGCATTCATTGACTTACTGTACTTCGTGCCCAGCTTAAAAATATGCCCTACTTCGATGCCGTGAGCATCTGAGTACTTTCCGGAACATCCCGTCTGACCGCAAGTATCTCCCGAGAGCGCTGTGCGTATATCGCTTATGGTAGTCGGAGCAAAATCTACGCCAGGAGTTACATTGATTCGATGTGCGTCCGCCTGATTGGCCCCTACAACCATGCCCGATGTTCCCACCAATTCACGATCAAGGACAATCTGTACACCCTTCAAATCGACAGGCCCCGCAAAACCAACAGGAGCGCCAGTTACTTTGCGAACCATGTCCTCGCCGGCCATCTCGACAGGGCTTCCGAGCGTTCTGCCGAGTTTCGGCAGATTCAACTCTCTATCTCCCCGGATCAAGGCAGCAACTGCACGACCGTTAGCGGAAACTATAATAGTCTTAATGATCTTCGTGGCATCGACATTCAGGAATTCACAAACTTGAGTGACTGTATGCACGTCGGGAGTTGAAACAACTTCAGAATTAGGTTCGCCAGTCGCCAACGTCGCATCTGGGTATCCAATCTCCGCACGCTCGCTGTTCGCTGCATAGCCGCAGGTATCGCACCGAAGCACAATATCTTCACCACTATCGGCAAGTACCATGAACTCATTGCTTTCGCTGCCGCCAATTGCCCCTGAATCGGCATTG
>CAISOI010000376.1 GCA_903886985.1 uncultured Chthonomonas sp. | reverse complement strand
TCTTCAAACGAGTGCCCCGCCACTTCCAAGTTAAGAAGCAATATCACAATGGCTTAAACTAACGCCCATGGTTCTCATCATTGCTATTCAATCTTGACTCTTCAACGAGACATCGGTATACTTGACTAAGTCAATCAATTAACTTTTATCTTACATCTCAAGGTACTGATCGGGAACAGCAATGGCGAACAAAGTCGAACTAATCAAACAGGAGAAGGATGGACTGGACGTTTATCCAGACCTTCTGCGATACAGTCAGACAGGTTTTGAAACCATAACGCCGGAAGATATGACCCGATTGCGCTGGTACGGCATCTATGAGCAGCAACCCAAGATTGGGCACTTCATGATGCGAGTCAAGATTCCTGGTGGTGACATTTCGTCCAAGCAATGGCGCGTACTTGCCGAAATTGCGCGTGACTACGGGAACAACCTTGCAGACATAACCACACGCCAGAATATCCAATTCCACTGGTTGACAGTCGAGATGTTGCCTGCAATTATCGAAAAGATGAATTCTGTCGGACTAACCACGGTCGGTGCATGTGGTGACATCACCCGAAATATCGCTGGTTGCCCGGTGGCAGGCATTGACCCAGATGAGATTTACGATTGCCGAGAAATCATCAACGATATCTCTGACTATTTTCAAGGTAACAAAGAATTCTCAGACCTTCCACGAAAGTACAAGATCACAATTGGTGGGTGCCAACACCAATGCCACCAACCGCAGATAAATGATGTGGGAATCACCGCTGTTCGTCGGCGGAAGGGCAGCGTCTGGGAGACAGGGTTTCATATTTGCGTTGGAGGTGGACTCTCGACCCAACCGCATCTCGCGAGCCAACTGGATATTTTCGTTCTTCCTGAGAAATTGCCCGAAATATGCCGAGCAATCACAGAAATATTCCGTGACGATGGATACAGAGCGCGCAGAAACCATGCCCGGCTGAAGTTTTTGGTGGCAGACTGGGGAGCGGATCGATTTCGTGAGGAGCTAATTTCTCGTCTTGGCTGGACTCCAGAGAGGGCATTGCCTACTGCCCCGGTTGCCCAAAACGCACATAGTGATCATATTGGGCTGCATCCTCAGAGACAACCGGGTCTGCACTGGATCGGAGTTTCTGTCATTGGTGGCAGAGTTTCTGGGGATCAAATGTTGGCGGCGGCATCCGTTGCAAAGAAATATTGTCAGGGCGTTTTGCGAACCACAAACCAGCAGAATTTACTCTTTCCAAACATTGCCACCGAAGATTTAGCGGATGCCCAAAATGCAATCCGCGCAGCCGGATTTGAATGGGAAGTGAGCAGGTTCCGCCGTGCTAGCGTTGCATGTACAGGAACTGAATTCTGTAATCTTGCGATCACGGAGACCAAAGGTAGATTAAGAGAGATTATCGAGCATCTCGAACAGAACCTTGTATGGAACGATGATTTGCGCATCAATGTGAACGGTTGCCCGAATTCATGCGGCCAACATCATGTGGGAGATATCGGTTTACAGGGATGTCTAGCCCGAGTGGGAGATGAAAAGGTCGAAGCTTACGATATATGTCTCGGGGGCAGACTGGGCGGCAATGCGAAATTTACACGGGCTATTGAACGCAAAGTACCGGCGACCAAAGTCAAATTTGCGCTTGAAAACCTACTGCGAGCTTACCAACAGACCGGTCTTGACGGAGAAAAATTCAGCGAATTTGTTGATCGACATTCAGACGGTGAATTAGGCGAATTTCTTGGGTTGCATCTGATTGCAGATACTGATCCCGACTTCGTGGCTCCGCCCCCAAGATGCGTTCCTGCGAGTGTCGAATAGTCTAGCTGCAAATGGGGATGATCTCACTTACTCTTCTTTGACTTCAACCTCAATACCAATGGTACGGATCACCGCCGCGGCGCGCTCGCATTCCTCTTGCTCGCCGTGGTGAACAACCGATTTACCGAGATTGTCCACTTCCCAAGTCTCGATTTCGGCTTCCTTCTCAGAGCAGGCTGTCGCTCGCATGAGCACTCCAACAACTTCGTCCCAAGTGTTGTGATTATTGTTGTAAACAATCACAATGAAGTGATCGCCTCCGGTTCCCGGACCATGTTCTTGAATGTCTGGTAGGAGTTGGATCGTGAGGCTCATTGTTTCGCTTTACTCTTTCGTTTTGCCGCCATAAACACATTTCCTCGAAGACCGAGCAGTTTCCTTGCGTCTTCCCTAAGATCATCTATTGATACGAACTCACCTGTCGTATGGTTATCAACAAACCACGTGTCCCACCCATTACAGGAAGGCTTTTTGAGTAATTCCGCACCCAACCGATGGATACTGCCGAACATACCATTATAATTCAGCGCTCCATCTGCCCTTACTAGTGCTTTTGCCGAACGATCTTCGAGCCACAGAAATTGACCGGGTTGGATCAAATCTAGATCCAATAGCGCATTAAAACTTACCCGTTGGGGCTTATTGATCGGCATGAGCGACTCGTCAGGTGCTGGTTCCACCTGAGAAATGCGCTCTGTCCCAGCTTCAATGTAGTGCGTTTCACGTTCAATTCCGATATAGTGCCGCTGAAGTTTACGCGCGACGGCTCCCGTTGTGCCAGATCCAAAAAAGGGATCTAACACAACGTCCCCAGCATCGGAACAGGCAACAAGAATTCGGCTGATGAGTGCCTCAGGCTTTTGGGTGCTATGAACCTTGTCAGGTCCGTTTCTCAATCGCTCTGACCCGCTGCAAATTGGAATATTCCAATCACTTCGCACCTGAAGATCCTCGTTCCCTGCCTTTATAGATTGATAATTGAACTTGTAGCTGCGCTGTTCACGGCTGCGCTTTGCCCATATTAATGTTTCGTGTGCATTGCAAAAACGCACACCACGGAACTGGGGCATAGGGTTGGATTTAACCCATGCTACGTCGTTCATCAACCAAAATCCTAAGTCCTGCATAATTGCCCCGACTCGATGGATGTTATGGTATGTACCGATAACCCATATTGCACCTGTAGGCTTTAACACCCGCCGAGCTTGTGTCAACCAGCTTCGGGTAAAGGCGTCGTAAACCTCAAAACTCTCGAACTGGTCCCATTCATCATCGACGGCATCTACTATTGAGTGATCTGGTCGCATTAACTGATCGGAAAGCTGCATATTGTAAGGCGGATCAGCGAAGACCAGATCAATGGATCCATCCGGCAAAGATTTCATGCACTCGACGCAGTCGCCCTGCAATATCGAATTGATCGGAAGCGCAGCGGTAACAACATCAGTGATGGTATTGATCAAGTCTCTACCTCGAATTGTGAGCCGCGAATCAATCTAATCCCGCGCGCCCAATCGGGAGCAGGCATGCGCTTGCTGCCTTCCTGTTGCAGCTCGCAAAGAACCAAAACGCCATCGCCAGTTCCAACAAGCACAGCATCTTTGCTGACCTGAACAATCTCTCCACACGCACCATCACAATCACTTTCAGCCGTTTCCACTTTCCAGAACTTGATTCGCTTTCCGTTAAACTTACCAAATGTTCCTGGACGTGATGAAAACGCTCGCACCTGATTCAAGATATCATGGGCAGACTTTGTCCAATTAATTTTGCTGTCGGCGGGAGTTATAGGAGGTGCAAATGTAGCCAAAGACTCGTCTTGGCGCAAGCGAATAACTGTGCCTAATTCAAGCTGTTTGAGCGTCTCTAAGAGGAGATCCGCTCCTGCGATTGCCATCTTCGGAATAAGAGTCTCGGAAGTATCTGCTGGTTCTATCTCCACCCGTTGCTGAAGCAAGATATCACCCGTATCTAAGGTAGCATCCATCCACATGGTAGTGTTTCCCGTGAACGTCTCCCCGTTCAAAATCGCATATTGGATAGGCGCAGCCCCACGATATTTCGGTAAAAGCGATCCATGAAGATTAATGGGTCCAAACTTTGGAATATCGAGGAGCGCTTGTGGAATGATCTGCCCGAAGGAGGCGAGCACGACAACGTCGGGAGCCATTTCGCGAACGCTGTCTACAAATTCTGTTGATCTGACTCGTCGTGGCTGAAGCACAGGTAAATCGAGAGCAAGAGCGACACGCTTAACCGGCGAAGTGGATACTTGAAGCCCACGCCCCGTAGGTCGGTCAGGCTGAGTTACAACAGCGATAACTTCGTGATCGGAGGAATGAAGAGCCTCCAACGTGGGAACTGCAAACTCGGAGGTACCAAAGAAGAGAACTCGCATAAGTTGCCAAATCGGCAGGAGCCATTAGGGGCTGCGCTTAACCGAACTATCCTCCTCAAGGACTTCCACTTCTTGCCATTCCAGTGTTTCCTGAATGGCGCGGTCGATAAAAAGAATGCCATCGAGATGATCCACCTCGTGCTGGATAATTCTCGCTTCGAAGTCGGTAGCGCGACGCTTGAACGGCCTTCCCAACATATCCATACCTTTGACCGTCACTTCTTTCGCACGCTTCACATCTCCCTGAAGATAAGGGATCGAAAGACAGCCCTCAGGGCCAATTTGCTCGCCTTTCATCGTTATGATCTTGGGATTGATAACAACGCGCAATGGCTCATTTTCTTCGGGTAGTTTGTAGATAATCACTCTCTCAGAAACGCCCATTTGGGGTGCTGCAAGTCCAACTCCGCGAGCCGCCGCCATGGCAGCTTTCATCTTATCGACAAGTATGCGGGTTTCAGCGGTAGGTTTGGGAACAAGTTGAGCAACCTGTCGCAGAGTCTTGTTTGGAATCTTTACAACCGGGTCAACCCGCTCGTTCCACAAAATACGAATTTCATCAGGCACATCTACATCCATCTGGGGCGGGCGGGCATCGAACTTATCGGGCATAAAACGACCTCGAATAAACGGAATCTCCATAATAGTAATCTCATTATACCGAACAGCACCAACACCTATCTCAAACTTCACTAATCACTGCTATTAACCCTATCTTACGAAGCGGATGGGCTTTTTCAATGCGGCATTTTGAGATCAGTGTGCAAGCTTCTTCATTCCGCTAAACGATCGTTCGATACTAAGCACGTCCGGCATTTTGCGGACCGCCATAAAGAGTCGATTGAGGTGTTGAACATCCTTCACTTCCGTTGTGATTTCTAGGGTTGCAGTTTTGTCGCGATGGGACTGGGTTTTGATAGCTGTGATAAAGGTCTTCTGTTCGCTAAAAATGTTGCCCACGTCCGCCAGCAAGCCGGTTCGATCCGCGGTCTCCAATACAATTTGAACACTGTAGACCTGCCCATCTGCGCCGGAATAGTCCACCTTAATCAGTCGTTCCGGTTCTGTCTTTTCATATTGTTGTGCATTCACACATCCGAGACGATGCAAGGCCATGCCACGTCCGCGCGTGACGTAGCCAACTATCTCATCTCCCGGAATTGGTAAGCAGCATCTTGATCGGCGGAACATAATGTTATCTACATTTCCCGCAGAGACCTTGAGTTTGCTTTCGTCTGACCTGCCCCGCCCCACCACCAGTCCACGATTTTGCTGGGAAGTCGCTGGCTGAAGACGATTGAGCACCGAAGCCGCCGAGACTGTGCCATGTCCTACCGCGGCAACGAGTTCTTCCTCCGTTGGACAATTGAATGCCGATGCAATCGCTCGAAGCGACTCGTCTTTTAGCAACACTTTACTGTCCAGACCCAACCGATCTGCCTCTCGCTGCAAGGTCTCCATCCCTTGCACGACAGATTCAGAATGCATCATCTTCTTAAAATATGCTTTTATCTTAGTTCTGGCATGTGCGGTTTTGGCAAGCCCTAACCAATCTCGACTGGGATGTCCCGCCGTACGCGTAAGGATCTCGACGACATCTCCATTTTTGAACTCATAGGAAAGTGTCACCATCTTGCCATTTACTTTTGCGCCGATGGTTCGATTACCGACATCAGAGTGGATCCGATAGGCAAAATCGATGGGGGTCGCGCCGCTCGGCAGATCGACCACGTCGCCTTTAGGACTAAACACAAAAACTTGATCGGTGAAAAGGTCTTCCGTTACGTTTCTAAGGAATTCTCCCGGCTCTTTGGCTTCGCTCTGAATATCGAAAATCTGTTGGCGCAGCCAGTTCAGTTTTCGTTCAAATTGGTCGCCACCTTTGCTGCCCTCGCCCTTTTCCTTGTATGCCCAGTGCGCCGCCACACCATATTCTGCGGTTCGGTGCATCTCACGCGTTCGGATTTGAACTTCTACAGGCTTTCCACGGGGTCCGATAACCTTAATATGTAGGCTCTGGTACATATTGCTCTTGCCGTGTGCGATGTAGTCACTATACATCCCTGGCATTGGGGTCCAAAGACCGCTGACAATCCCGAGCGCTGAATAACATTGGGGCTTTGAGTGGACAATAATGCGGAGTGCAACTAAGTCGAAGAGTTCTTTGAAATCAAGTTCCTGTTTGAGCATTTTCTGATGAATGCTCCACAGGTGTTTCGGACGGCCGTTTACCTGTGCGTCCGGAATTCCTTCGGCTTCAAGTCTCTCTTTGAGAATGGCTATCGCTTCATTCACTTCTCCCTGACGCTCCCCTCTGGTCTGGGCGACCTGTGCCGCAACTCTTCCATAGGCTTCGGGTTCAGTGAACTTAAACGCCAGATCTTCCAGCTCCCACTTAATCTGCCAAATTCCAAGACGATGAGCAAGGGGCGCAAAAACATTCAGCGTTTCTTCGGAGATCTTCTTACGCTTCACAGCGGGCATCGACTCCATAGTGCGCATGTTGTGCAGCCTATCCGCCAGCTTGACTACCATAACCCTGAGGTCACGTGCCATTGCGAGGAATATCTTACGGAGATTTGCTGCGCTCTTGACCGCTTCCTGTTGGCGCAGTTTACGAGCAATCTCATGCGGTTCCAGCGTATCCTGACCATTCTCGTCGTCGAGGTGGGGGCGAACACCGAACTCATCGTAAGTAACGATGTTTAGTTTTGTCACTCCATCGACCAGAGTGGCAATTTCTGGACCGAATCTCTCAGTCAGAAACTCATGGGTGACACTTGTATCTTCCACGACATCGTGCAGGAGACCAGATGATAAGGTGGGCACATCCATTTCGAGATTAGCGAGGATCTGAGCTACTGCAATTGGGTGTGTAATATAGGGTTCGCCGGAACGGCGATACTGTCCCAAGTGGTGCTTTCTTGCAAATCGATAAGCGCGACGAAGAAGGTTGACATCGGCATTCGGGCGGTACTTGAGGAGGGAGGCTTCCAGCTTGCGATAGGCGTCAGCAATCTCTTCGCGGTAATCCTTCATACTTCCGGACGCGATTTGTGAGGTTGTGCTTTTACTGTCTGGGTTTGACTCCATAGTCAGTTCATACTCTGTCAGATCATATTATTTCGATGCGTTATTCGGTGCGTTTAATGATGAATGCGTTTTGTGCCAGTTCAAAACCGATTTTCGGATAATACCCCATGGCAGCGGGGGATGCGAGAAGGATCAGAGCGGCTTTGTCCCCAATTCGATCACGAGTGATCTCAACTAATTTCTTACCAATGCCTTTATGCTGATATTTCTCATCAACCGCGAGATCGCTCAAATAACAACAGAAGCAAAAATCCGTCAAGCTGCGGGAGTAGCCAACAAGCAGATCACCATCGAATGCTGCCACGGTAAGATCCGAAGCTGCCACCATCTTTGCTATTCTCGGCATGTCATCTATTGGACGACGAATCGTGCTTCGTCGAAAAAGATCGGCGACTTGCTCTGCCGTAAGAACGGGGTCGCATACATAATTCAGTTCGTTCACATTTACACTCCAGCAATCTTAATATCTTCCAACAACAACTGCACTGTAGTGCGCCCATTGAAATGATTCAATTGCGGGCGACAAACCACATCCACCCGATCCCCTGCCCTTACGCTCTCTGCAAGGTTTCCGGCGCCCCACATAATTCCATCTTTTACAATATCGCCGTCAGCCTTCAGTCGCAATTTCAGGTGCTGTTTGTCTGAGCCCATTCGGAAGATTTCTGAAATCGCCAGATTACGGACAATAAATAGTGGCTCGGGATTTCCGCGACCAAATGGCTCCAGAACACTCATTTCGTTAATAATTGACTCGTTCAGATCACATGCGTTGATCTCTGCATCCACAACGAGTTCGGGAATGAAATCCTCTTCCGTAAGCATTGTGTGAGCTACTTGATTGATCCGCTCTGCAAATTCAGGGAAACGTTCGTTCTGAATTCCAAATCCAGCAGCATGGGAGTGACCGCCAAATTCAAGGAGCAAATCACTGCATTTGGTGATAGCCTCCAGCATATTGAATGTACTAATACTTCTAGCGGAAGCTCGTCCGACACCCCGCTCTTGATCCAGAGCAACCATGATGGTAGGTCGCCCCGTATACTCCACGATCTTGCTGGCTACAATTCCAATGACCCCGGAATGCCAACTCTCCCCTGCAAGTGCCAGGCAGTAAATCTCATTGAGGTCCATATGCGCAACCTGCGCGACAGCCTCTTCAAAAATGCGCTGTTGTTCGCCTTGACGATCTCGATTTGCGGTCTCTAATTGCTGCGCGAGATTAGCTGCTTCCACATCGTCACGGGTCAACATCAAATCGAGTGCCAGACTGGCATCCGCTAACCTTCCAATAGCATTGATCCGCGGACCAATTCGGAAACCGATGGACGAGGCATTGAGAGTTTGCGGAGTAATACCACTGGTATTCATAAGGGCCCGAAGTCCGGGCTTCTTAGTGTTTCGAATCGATTCGAGCCCGTATTTCACGAAGACGCGATTCTCTGCGATGATGGGCATCACATCCGTGACAGTCCCAATGGCGGCGAAATCGCAATATGCTCTTCGATAACTGTCTACTGGCATATCAAGATGGCGAATGAGCGCCTCCCCCATTCGGAAGGCAACTCCGACTCCTGCAAGATCCTGAAATGGATAGATAGAGTCTTTACGGTGCGGATTGACCACCGCTACTGCCTTTGGCAATGCCTCACCCGGTTCGTGGTGATCTGTGACAATGACATCAATGCCTGCTTCCCGCGCTTCTTCCACTTCTTCCAATCGCTGAATTCCGCAATCGGTGGTGACAATCAGCTTAACGCCATTCGACTTTGCTTCCTGCACAAATTTCGAACGGATATCATATCCATCCCGTTTTCTGTGAGGCACATGTACGGATACATCTGCTTCCAGCTTTTCTAGCAGACGAGTCCAAAGAGCCGCGGACGTTACACCATCTCCATCATAATCGCCATGAACAATAATCTTGTCTCGGCGATGAATGGCGATTTTGAGTCGCTCGGCGGCAACCTCGGCATCCGGCAATAAAAATGGATCCGGCAGATGCGAGAAACAGGGATCGAGAAACGTATCCGCTTGCTCTGGAGTAGTTATTCCACGCCTCACCAAGAGCTGGGCTATTAGGGGGGATACTCCCATTTCCCTCTGTAGGCGAGCACATGCCAGGAGGTCAATGTCAGCAATTATCCAGCGTCTTCTGCGAGGGGTAGCCAAAATTAGCGGTCGTTCCTTTCAATAATGCGTTCATCGGGTGCCATTCTCATTTTGGTGGTGAACATACTGTGGAGCAGCACACCAATCAGTAACCCAAGAACAAAGCTAATGAGGATTACCATAAAGACACTACCATTGCCGATCGGCCAGATCTTAACCATTTCTCCATTTTTCATGGCGAAAACGGTGATCAGTATCACGGCGAGAACCAGCATTATCGTACGAACAGGAAAGTGCATCTTCTGCGGTTGAGTTTGCGGTGGCTGCTGAGATGACATTATGTAGTACCTCCAGCTTCATTGGTTAAGATGACAGCATA
The DNA here is from genome assembly GCA_903886985.1 of uncultured Chthonomonas sp. Classification (GTDB taxonomy): domain Bacteria; phylum Armatimonadota; class Chthonomonadetes; order Chthonomonadales; family CAJBBX01; genus CAISOI01. Next base: position 3,097 of record CAISOI010000376.1, on the reverse strand, counting down.
GGTGAAAACAGAGCCTGTGAAACGCGTGTCGCTAAGTTTCACAGGCCCAAAGTACGAAGTGCGAAGCCCGCTGTTCTGCGAGCCTTTGATACAAACTACAACTCTAGAGCGAGCTTACATTCGGCGACGACGTCTCTTGATCGCCTTGTTTCTGGCAAGCTCTTCTTCGGCTTCTTCAAGGGTCTGAGTTTCTCCACCAATACCCGTACTAACTACAGGCTTTGGCGTTGTTTTGATCGGAATAGGCTTGGTCACCACAGATGCGGCAACGGCTGCTGCATCTGCAGATTTCCTTTTCCACCAGATCAATAACGGTGTTGCGTTAAAGATTGAGGAATAAGTTCCACTGACGATACCGATCAGAAGTGCTGCAACAAAGAGTCGCACAACAGTTCCGCCGGCTAATAATAGCGCCGTCAACGTAATAACGACTGTTGCAGAAGTTCGGATAGATCGAGCAAAGGTCTGTTCGATGGATCGATCTGCTACATCAGCAAATGTTTCGAACCGCGTTTTGTTCGTCAGGTTCTCACGAATTCGGTCGAAGATGATGATGGTATCGTGAACGGAGAATCCGATAACGGTAAGCATCGCTGTAACAAAAAGGCTGTCAATTTGCCAGTGGAAAAGGAACCCGAGAATTGCGAACGATCCCCAGAGAACTCCCACGTCATGAAGCAGAGCGGCAACGGCGCAGGTACCGAACTTCAAACCTTCGATGAAGTTTGGAATTGAGAACCGAAGAGCGAGATACAGAATGATAAGCACGGATGCATAAATGACTGCAAGAATTGCATTCTTGGTTAGCTCGGCGCTAATCGTACCACTGACGTTTGAATAGCTGACGTCGGATTCGGCGCTGCCCTTGACGGTAGTACCTTTCGCGAACGGGCTCACGCCTGATTGAAGCGATTCAAGGACGGTCGTGCGTTTTGCGTCGTCCAATCGCGGCGTGGTAATAAACGCTCGGTTATCTTGAGCAATGACGATATTCGACTCATTAATTCCCGCTTTGCCGAGAGCAGACTGAATAGCTGCGGCTGTTGGCGTGGATGTGAATCGAACCTGAATTTCCGTACCACCCGTGAATTCAATATTCTTATGAATTCCGCCCGCGCCCCATGCAAGGAGCCCAGGAAGAATGATGATCGCAGAGATACCGAACCACAATGGCATTTTCTTGGAGACATCTAATTTTGGATGCGCGCCACCGGTGAGTGCGTAGTTCTTGTCGATCTGACCCGCAGCTGTTCCAGCGAACATAAGTAGGAATGTTCGGGTACAGGTGATGGCGGTGAACATGGAGACCGCGACACCAACTGCAAGCGTAAGCGCAAATCCACGAACGGAGCCTGTACCAAACTGGTAGAGAATTCCACAGGTGATCAAAGTACAGATGTTGGAGTCGAGGATTGCAGTGAATGCTCGCTTAAAGCCAGTCTCGACAGAAGACTTAATAGTCTTGCCGGAGACGCGCTCCTCTTTCATTCTTTCGAAGATCAGGATGTTTGCGTCAACAGCCATACCGATCGAGAGGATGAATCCAGCGATACCAGGCACAGTCAATGTCACAGGTATCAATTTGAAAAGCGCAAATGTGAATAGTGCATAGAGGATCAACGCACCGTCCGCGATTAAGCCGGGAACCTTGTACCAATACAACATTATTATAAGAACGAGGAAAAGACCAATGGCACCCGCAGTGGTTGCCTGCGTGACTGCCTGCTTACCGAGTGTTGGCTCGATGTTAACAGTCTCTTCTTCGATGAGCGGGACAGGAAGCGCACCAGCGTTTAGTTGATCTGCAAGCGCCTTTGCCGACTCGGCTGTGAAGTTACCTTCGATGATTCCTGTACCCGGAATAACATCGTTGATGTTTGGAGCAGAGAGAAGTTTTCCATCAAGGAAGATAGCAAGATGCTTGCCGACGTGTCCTCGCGTGAATTCTTCGAAAATTCCCTTTGCGTCGTCTTGAAATTCAAAATGGATGACCGCTTTGCCCATTGGCAATTCGGCGCGGGAGTTCGATTTCAAACGGTCGCCGGAAAGCAGAGGATCCTTGGAAAATACGCGATCCTGTAGTTCGGCAGGTGAAATCTCTTTACCGGTGGATGAGTTTACTAATTTCTCGTAGTCGACACCGCCCTTGGTGGTGGTGCCGCGAGTAATATTCCAGGTTCCATTATCGAGTTCGGGAACGCTGCGGAACTCCAGTTTTGCTGTCGATTGAATCATCTGGCGCGCTTGATCTCTATTTGTAAGACCCGGCAACTCAACGACGATTCTATCTTCTGCGGGCTTTGGATAGACGATTGGCTCGGCGACTCCGAGGGCGTCAACACGGTTTCGGATGATGTTTGCAACACCATTCAACTTTTCCGCATCCCAGTCCACGCCTTTTGGTTTCTTGGTGATGTCGGCACGCAAAACCATGCGCATACCACCCTGAACGTCAAGACCAAATCGTGTAGATTGTTTCACCGCTACGAATAGCGACCCTGCAGCCAGCGCAAGAATAATCCAAAACAGGCTGTTACTGTTGTTCTTCAAAACGACCAACCCTCCGTCGGGTGATAATAGTTCCCCGGCATTAATAGCGCCCCGGTCCGCTGAGGCGGAATACCGGGACACATAGCACTCCATTATAGACGCGACAGGAGCGAATGTCAACGGAAAGCGATTCTAAAAGTGCCATGATAACAGAGTTGAGTTGATTTGCGAGCGGCTAACGGCTTTTAACTGCGAATGGGCGAATGGCGGAATGGGAGCAAAGGCTCTGATTCTCGGTAATCGCTGAAATACGAATTAAGTAGTATCTTCGGCAATTTACATTGGTGGGCAGGATGTTGACTTCAACAGATGGCGACAGCCATCTGCTCTCTTCCTCTTTAAAATCCTTGCTGGGTGTGAGCTAACTGGAATTCAGGTTGTTTCGGCTGAAATTCCATGCTCCGCTTTGTACAACTCCAATCATGACCACGTGATCGGGGGAGGACTGTCCCCGGCGTTTCATGTTGTTTACGCTATCCATTTACTGCGATCGTTCGAGTCTGGTGCGGTACCTAGATGGCATTTACTAATCCTGCCAAGTCTTAGA
>CAISOI010000375.1 GCA_903886985.1 uncultured Chthonomonas sp. | reverse complement strand
GCCCAAGGCTTCCATGGACTGGCCCATCAACATGACGGAGCCGCTGATTTCAGCCTTGCCGCGCAGCAATTGCAACAGGCCCTTGCCATTACCGTTGATGTCCGCAATGAAAATCCCTGATGCAGCCATATTGCCGTTATCAATTACGTAACGTTCCCATTTCGTGCCGATGTTATCGAGACACCGATAGCCGTAAAGTGTTGCCTTTTTGCCGCGAAATCCAGCGATTATATCAGAAACCCCTTTACTAGAAACGTCAATGCAGCCCAATGCATGACCATCTTCAATGGAATCATCAATTACGTGACGTACCCAAGGGGTATTCGAACTAGTTGGTTCCGTATAAACGACAACCTTATTGCCATGCCATGGTTCTATTGTAGTCAAGAAGCGCCGGCCGTTTGGTAATTGTCCCATGTCAATTTCGCTGCAACCACGTTTTTCCCCGGAAGTCTGATCTCCATCAGCAAGGTGCCGTTTCGTCCAGTTTGTGGATCCTTTAGTGGGAGGAGATAGAAGCGTAATACCCTCAAAGCTTGCTAGCAATACATCGTCATGGCGCGGATCGGTGAAGTGAACAATTCGCATTCCGTGGATAACCGTCAGGCTTTGATCGATAATTTCCGGCTTACTTGAAGGTTTTGCGGTGTTGATAACAACAACCGAGGAAGGTGCAGCATATTTGGGCGGTGTCGCACCGTCTCCAAGTATCGGGACAACCACAAGGTCCCTTTTGCCTTTTCCCGTGAAATCCGCGAATCTGAGTCTATGTGCGGTGGGCCATGCTCCAAGATTAAGTGACGACCACGTTTTACCAAGGTCTATAGTGGATTGCATTTCAATATCCCCACCATCATGGGTACGAGCAAGATCAAAACCTAAGGCAATTGCGATTTGCCCCCGGATACTGGATGGCGAAATGTCAATCGGCCGATCGAATTTGCCGATTTCGTGTCGGTTCCAATCCGCGTTGTGGAACCATGCTACTTCGCCACTACCTGTAGATAGTCCTAGAATATCTAACTTGCCATCCCCGTCGACGTCCATAACAGAGCATTGATATCCACCTCTGAAGTTAGCAACAAGGTGTTCTTTGAACGGTGATATTGGTACTCTTTCCTGGCTGTCTCCGTCCTTGGCAAACAGTAAGCACGTGATCCCAGTAACCATAACAAAGGCGTGCTTCAACCCCCTTGCAATTTGCAAATTGGCTAAGAAGGGAAGATGCACACTCATATAGAATTGACTCCGAAGTATTTAATCTTGGTGCAACGTGCATCTTGTCATATTCGTATGACGAATTGTCGAATATGCGTTAGAGATATAGAGTATTATGTACCTAATTCCACTGGAGGAATGAATATTATGTTGAATTTGAACAAAGTTGCACTTGTTGCATCTGGATTGCTCGTCTGCACTGCAGGCGCAATTGCCCAAGGACCCACTGCTGAGACTAAAGTGGCAACAGTGCCATTAACGTCAACGTTGATTTTGCCCACCTTGAATCAAGCCAAAGGAAGCACCACAGGCAACCCCATTTCCCTGCATGCAGGCGTAATGGTTAATCCACGCGGGGCAGCAATTGTTGGCGCAGATGTTGATCTTCCCACTCTGAGTGTCGGTTCAGGATGGCACGGCAGAGCGGATGTGGACTTTATCATTAAGGCTAACCTCGGCGGAGTAAACACTTTGACGATCGCTACCATCGATCAACTCTATTACTCCTCAAATGGAGCAAATGGTCACAACGTCTATTGGGGTGGCGGTCTTGGAGCCTTAATAGGTGGCGGAGCTGATTTCGACGCGAAGTTGATTCTTGGAACGGAACTTACTTCAAAGTTTGGAGCGGAAGCCAACATCCATTTCAACAAACGAAATACTTTGATCAATCTCCTCGGACGCCTACACTTCTAAACTATCCAAAGAGATTAAGGGGCATGAACTATGGTTCATGCCCCTTCAATTTGTATCCAACCCTACTAAGTAGACTTCATTATTCGAATCTGAGTGCTTCAATCGGATGAAGTGCGGCAGCTTTACTAGCCGGATAAATTCCAAAAAAGATTCCAACCCCGCCGGAGACAATCAATGCCGCGAACACAGCAGTCATGTTGACAATAGTATTCCAGCCACCGAGAGTAGCGAGGAGAACTGCTCCGCCTACTCCAACACCTATGCCGATAATGCCTCCGATGAGAGAAATGATTGCAGACTCAATCAAGAATTGAGAAAGAATATCACGAGGCGTAGCGCCAATTGCTTTTCGAATTCCAATCTCTCTGGTTCTCTCTGTGACCGAAACCAACATGATGTTCATGATCCCTATTCCTCCGACGATTAGGGATATGACCGCTACAATACTTAGAAGCGAAGTC
>CAISOI010000374.1 GCA_903886985.1 uncultured Chthonomonas sp. | reverse complement strand
TGAACAATTAGAAGATATACAAGAAGAATTGAAAGTTAAAGAAGATGAATTCAACACAACCGTAGATGCTTTAAAAAATAAAGATTACAATTTTAGTCCAAAATCCATCCAACGAATAAAAGACCAATCGACCCTCTCTCCGCTGCCGAACTAGGCGAAGTTGCCGGAATGTTCTCAATTGGTGGGAAGTGGCAGACTGCGAAAGCCCAAGTGCGGCGGAGATATCACACACGCACAACTCTTCGCGCGACAATGCATCTATAATCCGCAGACGCGTCGGATCCGCCAAAGCGCCAAATACGTGCGAGAGACGATCATTAGTCTCTTCATCCGTCAAGGCACGCTTTACTCGGTCGACCTTTTCCGGATCGACCATAGGCACATCGCAAATCTCAATCTGTTCCGTCACGATCAATGTAATACCTTTCATATATGAACAGATGCTCATATATGCCTGCAATTTTATCTCACAACAACGAAACTTGCAACCTGTTCCAGCCAGGAAGGTCAAATAAATATCAATGTGTACAAATTTAACTAATTGGCTCAAAGAGCCAAATATCAGGATATTCGATTACCAATCTGAGAGCCACCTCGCTTCAGGCTGAGGTATGATTGTGTATTCATAACCCTATGGAGGCGTTCCCTTTTGATCTTCCCGACCATTGTAAATCGATTCCTAAAAACGACTGTTGCAATGATACTAGTCACAATCTCGCTCTCGATCGGCTGCGTCCCTGTGCGAGCGCAGGATCGTGATAATGCAGACATGATCAAATTGTTTCGGGATGAGGCAGCGCATGCTCCCCAGAGGTTAAAGTGGCGTGGAAGAGAATTAGAAGACGAAACCCGATTTGCAGTCGCGGCTTCTGGGCTAACGTGGAGCCCCATGATCGGCGACAATTCGCTGCTGGTCAGCGACAAAAAAGGCATTCACTATGCCGATCTGGCCGTGAGAGTTAAGGGCTTCCATAACGCAAAATCGCAAGATGAAGAGCGTGAGAAATTTGCTTTTGCTATCTCTCTTGTCCTCACGGCAACGGACTCAGGCGATACGGTCACAAAAGAAGCACTCTCATATCTAAAAAGGCATGGCGAAGCTTACGACCGCGTACTGCTTGGAATAATTCAATCACCCGACAGACTGCCACTACTTTCCGAATATCTCTATTCCGCTGCGGACCTTCTCGTGCACCGCACCAGCATGAGGCTATTTCCAATTTACCTGACTCTCGCCGACTCCAAGGATTCCTATCTGAAGAGCCGCGGCATCGTCGCACTGGGAATTCTGGGGTATCGCACTTCCGCCGGTAGGCCCGACGACTACGTTGTAAATGTCGAACTTCGTGAAAATGGAATCAGCGCTGTCCAACGGAGATTAATTTCGCAACTTCTGGAGCGCGCGTCGGACGATCGCTCGTTTCACGTCCGAGCAGCAGCAGCATTTGCCTATGGCCTTATTGGGGAATCGGACTCACTCACTGGTCTCGAACAACTCGCAAAAGATCGTGCCTATGTGGTCACCTCGGCACCGGATAAACAGACCAAGACTATTCTATTCCCTGTACGACACGAAGCTGTGATCGCCCTTCGCCGACTCGGAAGATCCGTAGCGGAAGGCAGCGGTACCTTCCACGGCAAAGAGTTAAATAATGTACTGCGAGGTACCCAGGACATCACCGTCGATAATTCCGAAATCCGCAGAGGTCTGCCATTCGGACTTCCGATCAATGTCAATCACTGGTAATTTCCCACTGCGACTCAAATCCTGTTACTGCTGATGCCATCCAATCTATCATAATTCCGGAGTTTAACCGAACTATCATGCCCAGATTATTCCCGATTGTCAGCATCGCCATTTTGCTCGGCTCACCAATTGCATCTCTTTCGCAATCATCAAATAGGACCCTCACCAGGGACCCGGTCACTGCACGTGTCAAAAATGCTGCCCTAGCGATGCAGCGATTTTCATGGGAACAAGGATGTATGGCGCAGGCATTTTTGGAGTCAGGCGAAGTCCAGATGATGATAATGATGGTTCGTGGCAGCCTGCTAAATCAAAAAGAGGATGGCAGAATCGCATCTTCAGGCGGTGGTCCTACAGATCCTCTCATGGGTGGCGAAGCGTGTTGGAAGGCCGCGGATCTGACACGCGATCCCGTTCTCCGCAAAGCTGCGGATGGACTATTACAATATGCACTTAAACGCGCTCCCCGATCATCAGACGGCATTCTGTACCACGCTGGACACGAAATGTGGTCTGACGGTTTCCACACAGCACCCCCATTCTATGCTGCAACCGGACGTTTCGACGAGTGCATGCAGCAGATAGAGGGATATCACAAACGCCTCTGGAATCCAGAAAAGAAGCTCTACATCCACATGTGGGACGAC
>CAISOI010000373.1 GCA_903886985.1 uncultured Chthonomonas sp. | reverse complement strand
GTGATGTCACTTTTGATCATTATCATGGGTGTATTTACTATTCAGAAGACCCCAACGGACGTTTTTCCTAATATTGATATTCCAGTAGTAACAGTCATTTGGTCTTATGGCGGAATCTCAGCTGAGGACATGGAAAAGCGCATTTGTACTATCACAGAGCGCGCTGCGACCACTACTGTAGGGGACATCGAGCATATCGAATCCCAGTCGATGTCAGGTGTCTCAGTAATTAAGTTTTTCTTTCAGCCTGGGGCAAAGGTAGAGGCTGGCGTCGCGCAGTTGTCTTCGCTAACCCAGACATTGATTCGGATCATGCCTCCTGGCATCACGCCACCATTGATCATTCGATATAGTGCATCCTCTGTGCCGATTCTTCAAGTTGGAATTGGCAGCAAGACACTTTCAGAATCCCAGCTTTTTGATTTTGGATTAAACTCTGTCCGCACCCAGCTTGCGGTAGTGCAGGGTGCCTCCGTGCCACTTCCTTATGGTGGTAAGCAGCGTCAGATAATGGTCGACCTCGACATTCCGGCGCTGCAAGCAAAGGGGCTAACTCCCATAGATGTGAGCAACGCTCTTAGTGCTCAAAACTTGATTCTCCCTGCGGGTACTGCGAAGATGGGTGAGAAAGAGTACAACATCTTTTTAAACAGCAGTCCCGAAGCAGTTGATGCGATCAATGATCTTCCGATCAAAGTACAAAGTGGTGCGATGACCTACATTAGGGATGTCGCCCATGTGCGTGACGGAAACTCCGTTCAGACTAATATTGTGAACCAAAATGGACGCCGATCGAGTTTGCTGACGGTTCTGAAATCTGGGGATGCTTCTACACTTAGCGTAGTTGGAAGAGTAAAGGATATGCTCCCGAAAATACGAGCAACCCTTCCTCCAGCGTTGAATATTGAGCAGCTCTTCGACCAATCCATATTTGTGAAAGCAGCGGTCGAGGGAGTTGTACGAGAGGCGCTGATTGCTGCCTGCCTAACCGCTGTTATGATCTTGGTATTTCTTGGTAGTTGGAGAAGTACGCTCATCATTGCAATCTCGATACCGCTTTCAATTCTGACTTCCATCGTTGCGTTGGGGTTCCTCGGTCAAACGTTGAACGTTATGACATTGGGAGGTCTCGCGCTTGCTGTAGGAATTTTAGTTGACGATGCGACTGTGGAGATCGAGAATATCCACCGCAATTTATCTATGGGCAAGCCACTGAAGCAGGCAATTCTTGATGGTGCGATGCAGATTGCAACTCCAACATTTGTGGCAACGCTATCTATCTGTATCGTGTTTATATCCGTGGTCTTTTTAACAGGTCCCGCCAAATTTCTGTTTACTCCATTGGCATTGGCAGTTGTCTTCGCAATGCTCGCTTCCTACTTGCTTTCAAGAACACTTGTGCCAGTGATGGTTTTGTTACTCTTGAAGAAAGAAGCGGAGCTGTATAAATCAGCTGGAGCAGATGGACATGCCAGTGGCGCAGATATATTCTTCCGTATCAATGCGGTTTTCAATCGAGGATTTGAATCATTCAGAGCGGGTTACCATCGACTTCTGTACTTTGCATTGCTGAATAGACGCTTCACTATTATCGGATTCATTCTCTTTTTTATTATTTCTGCAACTCTCGTTCCGCGCATGGGACAGGATTTCTTTCCGGGCGTAGATGCCGGACAATTTAGGCTTCACGTAAGAGCACCAGCCGGTACACGCATCGAAGAGACAGAGCGAATCTTCCACAGTGTTGAAAACACAATCCGCGAAACGATTCCTACGAAAGAAATGCGTCTCGTTCTTGAAAATATTGGATTGCCGGTAAGTGGAATTAATCTCGCGTTCAGTGATAGTGGAACCATTGGTTCCGCGGATGGAGAGATTCTGGTTTCGCTCAACGAAAAGCATGCCTCAACTCCAAAATATGTGGAAAGATTGCGCGACGTTTTGAATAAGAAGTATCCTAACTTGACATTCTTTTTTCAGCCGGCTGATATCGTGAATCAAATTCTAAACTTTGGGCTGGCGGCGCCGATTGATATTCAGATCTCGGGTAGAGATAAGGGCAATTACGCACTTACGAAGAAGCTGCTTGCTGCCGTGAGATCTGTCAAGGGGGCTGTGGACGTCCATATCCATCAGGTTGTCGATGCTCCTGCAATTCGTGTCGATGTGGATCGTGAGCGAGCGCTAGATCTGGGAATGACGCAAAG
>CAISOI010000372.1 GCA_903886985.1 uncultured Chthonomonas sp. | reverse complement strand
CCTTCAAACGATGTGAACAGAGCATCTATGGAAGAGATACTTGCAAAATATCATGCCACTTACGTTAGCGCTTATAGCGGCGATTGAGCTCATAATCTGTCCTTGGCGGCACATTCCGCATTTAAGAGCCCGATCAATCTCTGCTTTTGGTTGAAAGTGGAAAATTATGAAGATGGAAACACTGTAGGTTCTTTTTGATGAAGCAATCAACCGCCGCAAATGAGTCGAGTTCAACTGACGACTAATTCCAGATTGAATGTCTTTCAATGACGGGTCTTGGTTGTGTTTCCAACGTTTGAGATGTGCCAATTCTCTGTTCAGTTATGTTTGAATATTGCGATCAACCCAAAAGGCAACCAATTTCTATGGAAGTAAAGCAGCGGGCTGTCCTTATAGTGAATACGAAATCACGGAGGGGCAGACAGTGGTACACTTCCGTAGTCGAAACCTTGAGCAAATGCAGCAATTTGGAAATATTGGAGGCCCACGCACTCAAAGATCCTGCTGAAGTTGTGCGACGAGTGAAAGCTGCCGTCGATAATGAAATTCCTCTTATTATTGTAGGAGGTGGAGATGGCACTCTCAGCAGCGCCTCAAACTTCATCATGGGCAGCAAATCCATCCTGGGCGTACTTCCTCTAGGCACTGGAAATCAATTTGCCCGTGATTTGGGCATTGTAGCGGATGTCGAAACCGCCTGCAGCGTGATCTCCGAGGGCAAACAAGTTGATGTTGACATTAGCTTCGTCGGAGACAGCTGCTTCTTAAATGTTGCTACGGTCGGCCTCACAACACTGATCGCAAATGAGATGACAAATGAGCCGAAGCGTCTTTTCGGCAGATTCGCTTACGCTTTTGCACTTGCCAAAGCACTTTGTAAAGTGCGTCCTTTCAATGTGACGCTGGAGACAGCCGAAGGCATTCATACCTTCGACACGATGCAGGTTGTCATAGGCAATGGTCGTTACCACGTCGGGTCCTGCCCCCTATCGCCGGACGCGAGTATTACAGATGGCAAACAGGTTGTCTATGCACTCATGGGAACCAGTCGGTGGGAGCTCTTGCGATATGCGAGCCGATTGCCCTTTGGTAAACAAGGAGATTTGGACACTGTGATGAGCATCTCCGTGAGTGGCGGCAAACTGAAAGCCAGCCCAATCCAAAAAGTCACAGTAGACGGGGAAGCGAAATTGAAAACACCGTTTACTTTCGGCATTCACCCCGGCGGGCTCCGAGTAATGGTTCCGAAAGACTTTCAGGGGAAGTAATGAATAGTAGCTCTGGCCGGGGCTGCTCTTCTCCATATTCGCTTGGTGCGTATTCAGTTGTTTAGAAGGTCATCTAACATGGATGGACAGGATGGAACAGGATAACGGCAAAAGTCTGGAATGGGCGAATCGAGGAATGGGAGCAAAGGCTCTGATTCTCGGTAATCGCTGAATTCGAATTTGGTTGTGATTACGGCAATTTTACATCTATGGACCTGATATCGACTTGAGCAGATGGCGACAGCCATCTGCTCAAGCCGTTGTCAATACTAAATCGGAGTGGGTTCTCGAGGACGTGGTCGGTCCCAGCGAATTGCCTTGCTCCATAATACAATACTAAGCTCAGCCAGGACATATGCCTAATCGGAGGAGGACAGGTTCCGCAGCTATGTTGGTCTGGCTTACTTTCCTTGGTGTTTTTGACTTT
>CAISOI010000371.1 GCA_903886985.1 uncultured Chthonomonas sp. | reverse complement strand
CGCGAGTTGTTATAACAAGGTACTTTGCCTCTCCCGAATCAACGAAAGACCTCAACGAAGAGGGAAAAGATGGTCGTAATTCAGTGATTAGGTCCGGAGTCAGGGCAAGCCCGCCTTGTGAGGATGCATGTCGAATAATGTCAGGGTGAGTTTCGTAAAGCGAGATCAAGCCTCTTACTGTTACCAGTGATTTCACAAAGGGATATTCGTTCTGGATACGGAGCATTTGCCTTTCTGTTAATGTCATTGCAGTTGTTGTGAGAACAGAAAATGGCACGACATTTCCAGGTGTAGTTGCTTTATGCAAATAATCTAAGAATTTTCCTGGTATGGGTTCGTCGCGCCATGGCCAGTCCCGCGAGCTTATAATCAGGATATCTCCAAACCATTTATACATGTATCTCGACCTCCTAAAGAGAGATAGGAAAGTTTCAAGTGTTGCAGATTTGGTATTAGGGATTCCATATATTGAACTATCCAGCGGCAGCCGTATAATCAATGATCCAGGCATTGCTGAAGCGAAATTCTGTAATTGGTTCATCATTACTTCAATCCAATTATCTCGCTTGATACCTGAGCTAGGTAAATCAACCAAACCCAGGTCGACAAAACCTTCTGGTGTAATCGGAGGTTTGGCGTTGTCCCAGTTCAAAGGATCAAACTCCTTTGCGGATTTCAGTTTGTCATCCTCTTGAACCCACTTACCAAGTAATTCGTCCGTAAAATTATGTTGCCTTTTTGGAGTAGAGCCAAAAAGTGGCAAAGAAGATCCAGAGTTCGGCGCATATACCTGGATTGCGGGCAACAAAAAACTTGAAACATTGCTGAAGATTATGCGGTCCGCTTGACCATAGAATCGCCTGTTGGCTTCTGGCTGTGATCCTACGTACTCATCAAATTTTCTCTTGTAATATTTTTTCGACTCGTCGAGCACTTTTTCCAATGGCACAACTACGTACCCAGAACCAGCAAATAGATCATCTTGCTGCGCCGGTGTCAGACCGTCACGAAATGCAGCGGTACCTGTCCAAATTCTCTCTGTATCAAAAGTTGTATCTCTCTTTATATCAGGCTCTTCTATAAACCCGTACATCTCCCTCAAGGCATTATCCCGATCTGATTTTGTACCATCAATCGCCGATACCAATCGTTTGAGATCAGCTGTCAACTTAGTATATACTTCTGTTCGGATTCTTTTTTGATAATTTTGCGCTACGATAGGCTGGGATAGCACGTATTCATAATTACCTTTTGATCCATTGCGCGACCACAGCCAGCATGCAGGTTTGTAACTCAAGCAACTCCAGACCCCGTTTAACAGGTTAACTACGGAAATATTTTTAGCGGAAACGAACAGTTCTTCATCACCCGAACCGTCATCTTTGGCTGAACGTATTTTTATACCGGTTCCTTCCGAAATTCGCTCGAGTAGTCTTTGGATGCGAATGCGCCCGGTGTTCAGTTTGATAACCTTTTGCAGACGAGAGTCATCCTGAACCCATTGAGCGGTGATTGCATATTTTGCGAAATTGGACTCCGCTTCTCTATGGACGATCTGACTACCAGCTCGATTTACTACTGCGATAAACGTGACCGAAACCATGACCATGGCAGAAATGGAAAAAAGAAGACTATTTTGAGGTCGTAAGAGCATTCGTGTTCCCTTCAAAAATGCTCCCGCAATCATATTGAAATCTGGTCACGGGAGTCGATTCACAAGACGCAATATCAAATACTTTTAGTTGCCAGCACCAGGATCAGGGATGCCTGTTATGTAAAAAGCATTGTCACCGGATCCAAATCCACTGGAAAACCCGGTACCTGCTGGAACTGTTGTCGTTTCATAGGCATCGTAATTCGTAGTTCCCGATTGGACCAGGCCGCTGTTACTTGAAGAGAACATCTCACCGGATTCCGAACCAACGCCATCGGCATTAGTAGTGATTGTCCAATAGCCGCTGTCATTTACAGCATTGCCAGTAGCACCAATTACACCGCATGTAAGAGTAGGATACAGAGTGTACGTGGTGTTGGCATTTCCACCAGCAATAACGGCGGAGTGAACGGAATGTACAGCAGTGAGCAAAGTAGAGCCAATGTAGCCCTCGGTGGTCCTTCCGTTTGGTGGATTATAAATTACTGCAAATGCTGTCAAAGTAGCTTGAGCGTGACACAACTGCCCCACTAAGCTAAACATGCATAATGCGATGGAACCTGTTGTAATAAACTTCATTTTTCTCTCCTTATGAGACGTAAGTTATTATTGAAATTGAATGGACATTTGAAATGGATCGGTATTTCCGACCATGTGCGCATCAAATTCAGATCAGGTGGAGAGCGACACGATTTGCAAAACGGGATTGAAACGTTTACCGGTGGCAAAAACGGAGTGACGCGCGGGGG
>CAISOI010000370.1 GCA_903886985.1 uncultured Chthonomonas sp. | reverse complement strand
TGTGATATTCAATCCGTCGCTCCCCAAATTTGTATTGGTACTAACCTGTACTGTGGATTGTACCAAATCGGATTACAAACTACTTGGTCGCAATTTTCGTAACTACTATAACTCTCGTGATTTGCTCATTGGAGCCAACCTTCGTGAAACGATTGTTGATCCAGAAACGTCAGTTTTTAAAGACATCCACGGCTGACCGGATGATGCGTCTTTGTTGACTTTGTTACCTCAATAAAACATAATGGGCGCAAGGAATCTTGCCAATATGGCTGTTCAGACCGCAGCAATTTCAGGAACAATTCGGGCGGATCGCCGCACAAAGGACCTTGTAAAACGACTGCGATCGGGCGACATTGCATTCATTTCGCACGTTGATCTCGATGCTACTGCAGCGCGGGCACTTGTGGATTGCAACGTCGCCGCCGTTGTGAATGCAGCCCGCAGTGTTTCTGGAAGATATCCGAATCGCGGTCCGCGTGTGTTACTAGATGCTGGAATTCCGCTTTTTGATTGCTCTGGAAATGAAGCCTTTGAACTCGCGCTGGGTTCTGAAGGCAAACGCGCCTCCATAATGGCCGAGCAAATTCTTATCGGTCCTACTCCTGTTTCAGCCACACGAATGACCGAAATGTTGCTTGCTAGCCAACTTGAACTCGCACAGCAGAACCTTCATGTAGAACTCCAGGCATTTGCCCGTAATACCTTGGAGTATATTGAAGAAGAGAAATCGCTGTTGCTGGATCCGGTGGACCTGCCCGAATTAAGGACCCGAATTGCCGGACGTCATGCCTTGATTGTTGTTCGTGGCGACGGGTATCGAGACGACCTCAAAGCGATATCGGATTATGTATCCGATGTCCGTCCGGTTCTCATAGGAGTAGACGGCGGAGCAGACGCAATTTTGCAGGAGGGTTGGAAGCCCGATATCATCATTGGGGATATGGACAGTGTTTCAGACCAAACACTAAAATGTGGCGCGGAGCTGGTAGTTCACGGTTACACCAGTGCTGATCGCGGTGTACCAGGGTTGAATCGATTAAAAGAGTTGGGTCTGACTGGAAGTGTATTTCGGGCACCTGGAACCAGTGAAGATATTGCGATTTTGCTTGCGGACGGCAAGGGTGCTTCCCTGATAGTAGCAGTTGGCACCCATTTTTCGATGGAAGAGTTTTTGGATAAAGGAAGAGGCGGTATGGCATCCACATTCCTTGTTCGACTGCGAACCGGTGCGAAATTGGTTGATGCCAAAGGTATTGGACGTCTGTGGGTGACGCGAAGCAGAGTCACTCCACGAGACATATTTACTATTGTTCTGGCGGCATTCTTTCCAATTGCAGTTATCGCACTCTATTCACCGTGGCTGCGAACTGTCATATCTACCTTTCGACTTTCCTTTGAGCGGCGTTAGTTTTTGAGTAATTTGATCTGATCAATTAGTAGGAGTGGTATTTGTCCCCAGGCTTTCGATTTCATATAGTTACGATTTGCGCGATATTCCTCGCACTGGGTGTGGGAATAGTCATTGGCACGTCGTTTGTGCAATCGGCCGTCGTCGCAAGCCAGACTCATGCTGTCGCGCAATTGCGTGATCAGTTCAACAAAGAGATCGTCACTTCCCGGGATGCGAATCGACGCTACGCCGAATTTGTAGAATCTTTTGGCAGATTGAATGACGGCAAATTGAGCGGTGTAAAAGTTGCCATGATCCAGACAGGGGATTATCCTGAAGCGATCAAACGCGCTCGGGAAGCACTAGAAAAGGCAGGTGCGACAATCACCTCCTCCACTATTATTGATAGTGATTTTCCCGTTCGGGCGGAGGCAAATCTTTCCACCATTATTGCAAACCTTAAAACGCAACACCCCGATTTACCCACCGACATGCAATCGCTATTGAAAGTTATTGCTGCAACAATCGCTAAAGGTGGAGGGGACTCCGATTTTGGAGCTTTTGAATCCACTCAAATGATCAAGCATGAAGGTGATTATTCGGTCACCCCGGACTATATTCTTCTCGTGGGTGGGGCGAGCATGGACAATGGATCGCGGGTTGACAAGATTGACTTACCCCTTATTGCCCAATTCAAGAATTTGAATGCCAGTGTTTTGGAAGTTGAACCGATGTTGGCAGAAGTCTCCTACATTACTTCTCTAAAGAGCACCGAGGTAACCACCATCGATAATGTCGATACAGATATGGGACGTGTCTCCCTTGTGCTTGCGATAAAGGGGGAACGGGGTCATTATGGTGTGAAGAGCACGGCGTCCAATGGAGTGCTCCCTATTCCGAAGGCATCTAATGGTTTCAGTAGTAATCCCCGCTTATAACGAGTCCGACCGTATCGGTGCAACTATCGATGCTCTTATCGGCCACAAACGAAGTGACTCTTCTAATACGGAATCTGCTGACCATAATACCGGCGATATTATAGATGAAATAATAGTTGTCGATGACGGGTCCACGGACGATACCGCTGCCGTCGCACGAAAAGCCGGTGCCATGGTGATCACCCTTTCCCAAAATTCCGGCAAGGGGGCTGCTATGAATGCAGGCATCAAATCTGCCAGCGGCGATATATTGTTGTTGTTGGATGCGGACCTTGGAAGTACTGCTGCTGAGTCGCTCGCCCTCCTCAAGCCAGTGATGGAAGGGGCTGCGGATTTGGCAATTGCGACATTTCCCGTGATACCGGGCAAAGGTGGCGGGTTCGGATTTGTTGTGAACTTGGCACGCAATGGTATTCGGGATTGTACTGGCAAAGAGATGTTGGCTCCCCTATCCGGTCAGAGGGCAATTCGACGAACGGTACTCGAGAAGGTTGGCGATATTGCGCCGGGATTTGGTGCTGAAGTGGCCCTCACTATAGATGCTCTCTGTGCTGGATTTCGTGTTGTTGAGATCCCAACGCAGATGACTCACCGCGTCACAGGTCGTGATTGGCGTGCAATCATGCATCGGTTAAAGCAATATCTTGCAGTCCGATCTGCGCTTTCCTCCAGGCGAAACAGACGGTGTTAAGAGAAAAGGCGCCATACCTTTTGCTTGGGATCGGCACCATCGGACTTCTGGTTTTGCCGATTATCGTCGAGAAATTCCTTCGTAAAATCAAAATGGTGCGCCCAAACTTTCAGGGTAAAGAGATACCCGTCGGTTTTGGTCTCTTCCCAATTCTATGGTCCGTTCCCCTGTTCATCGCGCTTGGTTTCCTGAAACGGGAAGAACAACACATTTACTCCTGTTTCGCTATTCTGATCGGGGGCATGGGACTTCTGGGATTTATTGATGATCGGTGGGGAGACAGAACTTCCACAGGGCTCCGGGGACACTTCAAGCGATTTATCGATGGTGAGATTACGACAGGATTTGTTAAGGCTGCGGGTGGTATCGCGCTTTCAATTTGTGTGTTCCGGTATTCATTAGACCAGAATTGGAGTACCAGTATTGTTTCCGGCACGATTGTGGCGCTCTCTGCAAATATGCTAAATCTGCTGGACCTCCGCCCCGGAAGAGCATCCGGCTCATTCCTGACAGTTTCGTTTTTATTGACTGCTGTTATGGTCTTTCGTCACCACATCATCATACAATTAGTCCTACTGTTAGTTCCAGTTATTGTGCTGCATGAGCGAGACAGTCGGGCGCGCGCCATGATGGGCGATACTGGTTCAAATAGTTTGGGCGCCGCGCTAGGTTTGGCGGCAACGCTCTTATTTCCGAGTTGGTTGGCGCACGGGATCATGTTGTCCGTTTTGATCGCACTGCATTTGGTTGCGGAGAAGATTAGCTTTACCAAGGTAATAGCCGCGAATCCTTTTCTCAGCCGAATGGACAAGCTCTTCGGGATCCGATAAGCGACGAAAGTGCAACATTAAATTTTCAAGATTCGTAGCACAATGCGACCAAAACCCAATAAATTAGTGTAATAATGTCTACTTAATTGACAAGCTATAGCGGATACGACCGCTGCAGCGACTTGTGTTCCGCTGGAACAGAAATTAAAGGAGAATTTCGCAATGGCGCAATCCGTTACAAGCACAGGCATGTTTTGCTGGTTAGACCTTAGCACGCCCGATTCTGCAGCAGCAACCCAGTTTTACACGGAAATATTTGGATGGGGACACATCGACATCCCAGTGAGTGCCGACATGACCTACACCATGCTTCTGAAGGGTGACAAGCGAGTTGCCGCACTCTACAAAGAGTTTACGGAAGGCATTCCGCCACATTGGTTATCCTACGTAAAAGTTGACGATGTGGAAGCCATCGTAGCAAAAGCGGAATCGCTAGGTGCCACCATCATTGACCATCCTGTGGACGTCAATGAAGTCGGTCGAATGGCTACAATTATGGATCCCGGTCAAGCGATTTTCGCCGTGTGGCAGCCGAAGTCTCATCAGGGTTTCGATCTCATTGACGAAGTAGGTTCGCTCTGCTGGATGGAATTGAACACGAATGATCCGGTCACCC
>CAISOI010000369.1 GCA_903886985.1 uncultured Chthonomonas sp. | reverse complement strand
AGCGCTTCCACGCCCCCGCGAAGGGTAGATACAACTTTATCTTTTCGCGCCATGATTTTGGAAAAATCGTATGTGACTTCTCCCGAAGTGATTATCCCAAGTTTATCGGCGTGCTTGACGTGTTGAAATCGTTCCGCGCTTGCGATCATAGTTTTGGTTGGTATACAACCCCAGTTGAGGCATGTACCACCCCATTCTGTTGATGCTTTCTCAACGCAGGCAACTTTGGCGCCTAATTGTGCCGCTCTAATAGAGGCGACATAGCCTCCGGGACCGCTGCCTATGATGACTACATCATATTCAAACGCATTTGTAGCTGACATTAACTTCTGAACCTCCTGTTCAATCTCTTCCCGGGTTGGCGGGTTTAATGGGACTGCAAATCCTAATGGCAGAGACTCTCGAACTGGAGCCTCTATGACAGCTGGAGCGTTTCGCAAATCATCCAGCTCTCCATGTGTTCCTGAAGCGGAGACAACTGACTGTTCGCTCACTTCACTCTCCTACAGCGCTGCCGGAAAAGGGCAAGAATATATGCTTGGTCCATGATGGTTCTGTCACCCAGAACAATCCGTTGTATCAATTCGTCATACATACATCGAGCAACACCTAGACCGATCACCAATGCAGAATTGTAGCATATTGGCCTATACGAAGATTGGGACCATTTTTGGGGCGTTCTGAGGGATGAAGACTAAAGTTACTAAGTATCGGCGGGTTTAGCGGCAGGTCGTAATTGGCAGTTCTGATATAATGAAGCCATAGATTTCAGGTCAGGTTGGAAGGATAGGATTTATGAGAGTACTTGCTAGGTTTAACAGAATAATGGCGTCTTGCGTCATTGTGTTTGCAATTGGTTCGGCCGGGAGCGCACATGGTCAACTTTTTGGTATCAGTCAGGGGCAGGAGATGGATGCTGGCAAAAGTGCCGATGTCCAGATATGCAAACAGTATAAGGTTTCTCATGACAAATACTACAACGATCTAGTTACTCACCTCGGGAGCAGGCTGGCTCGGGTAAGTGAAAGGACCTCTTTGCCCTGGACATTTAGAGTGCTGGATTCTGATGTTCTGAACGCATTTTCTGTGCCGGGTTTTGTCTATGTGACTACGAACACAATTGAAGCATGTGGCAAGGATCAGGACGAACTTGCGGGCGTCATTGGTCATGAAATTGGCCATACCTGCGGTAAACATGCGGCTAAGCAGATGCAAAAGAGTGCTTTAGGCGGAGTTCTGGTCGGTCTACTGGGAAATAAAAACAAGAATGCTGCTACTCTCGCGAGTGTTGCAGGGAATTTTGTAATGTTGGGCTATAGTCGAGATGACGAAAACGACGCAGATCGACGCGCGGTACATTACACCTACGATGCAGGATATGATTCTAAGGGGTTGATTCGCTTTTTTGAATACTTGGAAAAACATGGAGATAAGAGCACAACTGGCATTGGGAAGTACTTACAAGACCATCCTGCTACCGTCGAGCGGGTCAAACGTGTTCAGCGAGAGATTGACAAAGTAGAAAGGTCACAAGACGTCCAACGCGACCCGCCTCAGTTATTGTTGTAGGCTGTTTTGAGAGCTTCAATCAACTCTTTATTGATATCTGTAGAGTCGGATGTTACAAACTTGTGTGACGGCATCATTCCAGGTTCTGTTACTTTCTCTAAAAGCGTAGATTCCACGCTCTCGCCTAAATTGATGCCGATTACTACGGACTTTGACTTCGGTTCAATAGTCACAAACTGCTTCTTATGGCGGATACTGACGTATCCCTTTTTGGGGTTTATTTCGACATCGTTACCGAACGATTTTATGGCTTCAGTTAGTCGGTCGTAGATCGGACGTAGTGCCGCTTTCGGGCCGGAATATTGCTCTGCGATCTTCTCTTCATCTGACGAATTGCCACGGCTCGGATCTTTGGCATGAAGAGCGATAAGGTTTGCATACCCATGCGTAAGTCCCTTTTCGCTCTTCAAAAACGCGACTATTTCACCATGCTTGGTCTTCCCTGAATTTAGAGCTATCTCAACCCAATGCTCCAGCGGAATACCTGTTTTTTCATGCAGGTTGTTTATGAAGTTTTGGGTTGCGGCATCGATAGTTGGCATAGTTGTTCAGAGGCTTCCGGCCAGTCAATTAGGATAATGTGCGTGTAGCTTCGACCAGAAGACGTTGCAGTGGCACATTGTGTGGGCACGCCGCCTCTGCAAGGCTCCAATCACCTTCTAGTGTCCGGCTGGCTGTGTCCAATTGAGCGTACAGTTCTTTTGCACGTTCCTTCTTGCCATAGTGGTCGTGATACATCTTGAAACGCAAGATATCGCCCACGGCTACGGTTGAGTTTGCCGCTGTACGACAAATATGTTCGCACCCTCGGCAATATAGGTGGTTCGTT
>CAISOI010000368.1 GCA_903886985.1 uncultured Chthonomonas sp. | reverse complement strand
GGACTACAATGAAGAGAGCTTCTTCGTTCGCCACGCCTATTTCCTCGTGCAGAACGATCCGTACAACTCTCTGAATACTACCCTGAAGGCGGAGATCAACGAGGTAACGTGGGCAAGTCTACATAGCGAAATTTCAAGACCCTTCGAAAAACCACAGTCTGGTCACATCGCCGTCAAGGTCATCAACCACCTCGGCGATGAGGTTATGAAGGTGTTCCGGGTTTCGTAGGGGCGGATCGACATCCGCCCAAATGCCAAATCTACAAACGGTTGGCGGCGTTGTGCGAATTGTAGGGTGCGGACCTGCGGAGGCTGGGTCACAATTCGAGTTGACATAAAATGATTTATGATGCAGACTTATTTATAATATAATGAGTGTGCGAGGTTCTTAATTGAAGAAATTTCGTGATCCCGTATCGTCTGCAGATCAGTTATTCTTACTGCCTCCCTCTGTTTCTGAATTTGTACCACCAGATTCGCCTGCCCGATTGCTTTCGGAGATTATCGACACATTGGATTGCAGTCCTTTGTTCAATCGTCCGGTCGGTGCTGGTGCACCATCGTACGATCCTCGTCTTTTGTTTAAGGTGCTAGTTTTCGGATACTGGCAAGGGATTCGGAGCAGCAGGAAATTGGAAGCGGCCCTAACTTATGATATGCGTTACATGTTCCTTGCTCAAATGATAAAGCCGGATTATCGGACGATCTCACGGTTCCGGGTTGAAAATGAGAAGGCAATTGCTGCGCTCTTTGTTGAAACTGTGATTTTGTGCCAGAAGTTAGGATTGGTCTTGCTTGAGCACGTGGCTGTAGACGGCACAAAAATTGAAGCGAATGTTTCTGGTCATCAAACCCTTTCCGCTCCACGTCTGTATGAAACAATTGCGACGACAGAAGCCGCGATCGCTCAAGTTCTGGCGGAAGCAAAAGAGTGTGATGTGAAGGAGGATGCGGAGCACAAGGACGATCATAAAAATGACCCTCCGACAGGTTTGCAGAATTTGGAACACCGTAAAGAGATGTTGAAGAAGGCAAAAGCGGAATTAGAATCTGAGAAGAACATTTCCGTGGTTGCGGCGACTGATCTAGAGAGTCGCGTAATGAGAATAGACGGTCGCAACCGTCCTTGTTACAATGCCCAAGCTGTTGTCGATAGTAAGCGCCAAGTAATCGTTGCTGCGGTAGTAACGAATCATTGTACTGATGAAAAGCTTCTTGAGCCCATGATGGCAATGTTGATTAAGAATACTGCCATGAAACCTGCTATTGTAACGGCCGACGGGGGATACTGGAGTCCAGATACAGGTGAGTATGCAAAGGAATCAGGCATTGATGCTTATGTGTCTGTGCAGCCATTGAAGCAAAAACATGAGATTACATATGACCAGGCAAATGACCAGTTTTTAGACAACGACAACGATATTTTTGAGTACCAACGAAGCCGTATGCAACGAAATGTAACATATAAAATCTACCGTAGCAAACTGACGAGGAGAGAGCACTGGGTTAGGCAAGACAATGGTCGGATCGAAGAGATGCGGGCAAAAATATCATCGCCAGAAGGCAAAGCAACTTACCATAAGCGCAAACAGATCGTGGAACCGGTGTTTGCACACATAAAGGGACCAATGAATTTAAGAAGATTGTTATTGAGAGGCATGAAAGGAGCAAGTTCGGAATACTTGCTCACTTGTTGCGCTCACAACATACAGAAAATCATGCCCATCTGGCGAGAACAACCAATATAACAAACAAACATCCCGCAATCAAGGCAGAACCACGCCAAAATCGCTAAAAATTGTTCGCAAGCCAAATATATTATACGAAAACCCGAGTAAACAAACCACCAAAATTCAAGAAGCAAGAGATTCCGAGATCCAATGGCTTGATTATGACCCGGCCTCATAGTGCGCCCCACATTGTTGTAGTTTTCGTTTCGATCTTCAGACTGCGGAATCACAATAACTTCTTTGGCAATTGCAATGAGTTTTTGGAATTCTGTCTTAGACTCCGCCGATTCAAAGTCCAAAAGATACTCTTGAATGGGAAACGGCAACACAGCGATCAAACCGCCAGTATAGGCAGCAAGTATCTCTTTAGCAACCAACCTATCTGCGCCTTCGGCTATGGGGCTGACAGCAGATACACAAGTTGATGGAAATTTGCAGGCAATACGGGCCAAAGCTTCTCGAACACCATTACGAATTGTGCTTTCATCCGTAAGGTACCTGTGTCCGGTCACTCCAATTGCGAGGCATTTTTCAGGCATAGTAGGGTGTTACTCTCATGTCGATTTGTTCAAATCTGTATTGGCAAACGGAAAAGGCGTACTACGGACCTGCAATACACCGGAAGCCGAAATCTTCGTTACCATAAGTTGAGTCAAAATTACCTCTGCAAGCCGACATAAAATAACTCGGGTGACAGATGAACCAGGAACCACCCTTTTGAACACGTATATTTCCAGTTCCCAAATAAACAGGGTCGAGCTCCCCTGCAAATCTTTTATGCCAGAAATCTTGATTGTATAGATCACGACACCACTGCCAAACGTTTCCTGCCATGTCGTATAAGTCATAAGGACCTTGAAGGTAGGTGTCAACCGGAGATGTTGACTTCGCGTCGCCAATTTTCTTCTTACTACATTGCAATTTTGTCGGGTCGAATGTGTTGCCCCAAGGATAATTCCGACCATGTTTACCTCGGGCGGCCTTTTCCCACTGAGCTTCGCTAGGAAGCTTAAGATCTGCCCATTCACAATATTCTTGGGCATCCTCCCAACTAACATTGACAACGGGGTGGTTCAATAACGACCATTCCGGATTGAATTCCGGCCAGTCTGGAGGTTCATAGCCTGCTTCTTTACAAAACTCTAGATATTGTGCAACTGAAACCACCGAACGAGAAATGTAAAAATCACTTTGTATTACAGTGTGAGGTGGATTATCGCCCAAACGGTTATCACCCATGAGAGACTCGCCTGCAGGAATTAAAACCATCTCAAGGCCCGTCTTTTCATGGATATAGGTTGGTGGAGACACCAGCTTTGGAATGATCACGGTTGGCTGCTCATTAGGCTTTTTTTCAGATTCCTTATTATCGATTCCTACTGTTGG
>CAISOI010000367.1 GCA_903886985.1 uncultured Chthonomonas sp. | reverse complement strand
GTATCTATCTCGTTGTGCTTGAATTTCAAGTGTGGATATGTTCCTACCACAGTCGTTCTATCAGGAATATCGTGATTGAGCACAAATGTATTGGCTCCAAGAACCACGTTATTACCCACTTTGCAACCGCCAATTACTGTCGACTTGGCATACATCAAAACACCTTCACCAAATGAAGGGTACCCATCTGTAGGGGTCGCCCCGACGGCGCAGTTCTGATAGATCACAAAGTAATTGCCAAATGTTCCATTACCGATTACGGTTCCAACCGGATGGACAAACAGAAAAATTTCTGGAAGCTCGACCCCATAAAAGGCGTCCAATCCATGAAGCGCTTTATTTAGCATGAAGATCTTTGAAGCAATCTCATCCCCCATTCCGCTTCTGTGTACAGTGTTCGAGAGGAGATATAGGAACGAGGCATAATGATCTGAATTCAGGTGGTTGAACAGGGTATTTTCGCCCTCTGAATAGTACTTCTTCTTAATGTTTCGGAAGGATGCGTAAACCCGCGCCATAGCCTCAGTAACATGATGGGTAAGATCGAAAGCGTCAACCGCATGTCGGTCTGGGTAGAAGGTGTTTAGCTGGCGAGCGACGTAGTCGGCGAGATCGTCATCGTCCATCGAACAGATAAAATCGCTCATTGCTATCCCCTTAGACAGTCTTTACAGGATATCCAGCATTCTTGACAAACGCTCTTGCGCGCGGCGGATTGTTGTCCCCAAAGTGAAAGACACTAGCGCAGGCGGCAGCATGTGCACCGGCAGCATAGGCTTCTACCAAATGTTGAAAATTACCTGCGCCACCCATCGCAATGACAGGGCGAGTTGTCGCCTCACTCACAAGCGTGATGAGTTCCAGATCATAACCCTGCATCATCCCATCATGATCGATCGAGTTGATAAATATCTCGCCCGCACCCATTTTTTCCATATTCTGAACATGGGAAATTAGATCGACATCGACCCGGTTATGCCCACTATGGGTGTAGACGACATATTTGCCGTCCTCTTTTTTTACATCAATTCCGGCGATGATGCACTGCCTACCGAATGCTTCCGCAGCCTCTTCGATCAAACCCGGGTTCTCCACCGCCGCCGTGGTGATAACTACTTTATCAGCGCCAGCAAGGGTTAGATCCCTAACTGCTTGCAAACTCGAAATACCGCCACCCACAGAAAAAGGCATAAAGGCTTCTTTGGAAACTTGTTCAATAATTCCGAGCAGAGTACCCCGGTTCTCCTGACTCGCTTCAATGTCCAGAAAAACGAGTTCATCTGCCGCCTGGGCGTTGTATACCCGGGTGGCAGTGACTGGATTGCCGGTATCTCGGAACTCGCGAAATTGCTTACCTTTTACCATTCTGCCATTGCGAAGAAGAAGAGTGGGAATAATTCTCCGTTTTAGCATTTTCCGTCCCACGTAGCAAAATTCTCAAGAATAGCAAGACCACCCTGCTGACTTTTTTCTGGATGAAACTGAACGCCGACGACACTCCCTGATGCGACAATTGAGTTGAAGGGGCCGCCATAATCCGTAATACCAAGGACTGCTTTAGGATCCAGCGTGACAAAGTGGTAGGAGTGAACAAAGTAAAAGTCGATGTTGTTCTTCACGCCAGCAAAAAGAGGATGCTTATACGACAAATCAACATTGTTCCAACCAACATGGGGAGTTGGAAATTGCGGACCGAGCTCCATCGGGACGACGTCGCCAGGAATAATGTCTAGCCCAGTCGTATCGCCTGACTCGACGCCACGGCTTGCCAACAACTGCATTCCCAGACAAATACCCAGAAACGGCTTGCCGCTTTCTACGTGGGATTTGATACCAGCCTCGAACCCGCGGGATCGAAGATTGTTCATGGCATTCGTGAAAGCACCGACGCCCGGAAGAATCAATCTCTCGTAATCTGGCAATCTTGCGGCATCGGTAATTAACTCGGCATCTTGACCTATATAGTCAAGAGCATTGTAAACCGATCGCAAATTGCCCATACCATAATCGATAATGCCGATCATTACTGCCTCAAAACTGCCTCAAATTGACGACTTGACCCTACTTAGCCTTCGCGGAAGGGCGATTGTCTTCGCGATACCATTCATCATGATCCCAAACTCGCTCAGACGTTCCATTGTTTACGTAATCGTGTTGGTAAGGCGGAACAGTCATACCTCTTACAATGGTATTGAACTCTTCCTCCTCCATGCCAAGATACCCGAGTAATACGTCCAGAGACGGCGGGCGTTTGCCTTCTTGCTCTATCAAAGGGATCAATTTATCTTTACTAAATCGCCCGTAACGAATGTGAAAAGCGGAAATTTGTGATGTTCGTGTATATCCACGCTTCAAGAATTTTATGTAATCCCGCGCACCCTGCATAAAGCATTCAATTTTTTCGCCGTGCGAGTTGATCTCGCCATCAACACCTTCCAAGAGATCAGTTTGCCATCCAAGTTCGTGTTGGATGATCTCATTCTGCTTTACATAATCCCAAGGAATGAAACTGCCCAAACATACGGAACAGTATCCAATTCGCTTTAACTCCTTCAATGGAGGATAAGTAAACGGATTCAGGTCACGCTTATCAATGGGATTCTCGGGAGTATTAATCATCCCGTACATGTCTTCCGCAGTGATTCCCAGGTTGCGGCACATGTTGAATTTCGTCTCGTCTTCCCATTCGATCTCATCACTCAAATAATCGTAATAATGGGAAATCTCAGCCAACGGCTCGCCCCAAAAGATTAGTGGGATATTGAACTTGATCGCCAATTGGAGGGGATACGAATAGATACCGGAATGGCAGTGCCAACAAAAGTCCGTTTTACGAACGAAGGACTCCAACATGACGCGCTTTACAATCTTCCAGTTCGGCGTAAAGTCAATGAAGTCTGCACCTAATTTCTTAAGGGTGCGTTCTACATTCTTTTGAATCGTATGACGAAGAAATCCATGATTGAATCGAACAACTAATGGCTTCAGTTTGTACTGGGTCATCATGTACCAGAGTTGAAAAGTTCTGTCCTTACCACCACTAAATGGGACTATGCAGTCATATTCGCCGACATCGCGGTACTTAGCGATGAGGTTGTCTAAGAGAATTTTACGCTCATCCCAATCGACTGAGTCCTGTTT
>CAISOI010000366.1 GCA_903886985.1 uncultured Chthonomonas sp. | reverse complement strand
GAATTAGTTCGAATGTGTGCCACAGAGATGCAGCATAACTCTGCTATGGCAGCAGACCAAATTGAGCGAATAGAGAGTGATAAACAACTCGTTAGATCGTTTCTGAAAGAGCGGCAAGCAGAAGGTGAGATTAGATCCGATGTTGACCTCGATACTCCAACGAGTTTGTTGATGGGATGCGCCTACAGCATGTTCTTGTTACATGGAAGCGCCGATGAAGTCGTTTGGGACCAACTCGTAAAACAGCTTGTTTCTAAAGGAGTAGATGTTGTCATGTATGGCATCTACAGTCAAAGGACAGTTTGAGAAATTTTTCACAAATAGGTTGACCCTTCATTGGGACAATGGTAGAATTCACAGCAATGATTTGTACATTTTTTCACAAAGTATTAAGTAGTGCGACATTAGCACTCATAGAGGAGAGGAGAGTATATGTCTCCATTTAAATATCAACCTGTCCAACTAGCAATTGTGACTATAGCGTCATCGATAGCATTGGCAGCAATTCCTACTTTCGGATACACGCAAGTCACGTGGAATGAGACCCCAACTACTACACCAGGGTCGAAACCCGCTCCCTTGCGATTAAACATGCAATCGGCAGTAGAAACTGCAGTTAAGCGCAGCAAGACTCTCAAGATTTCCGCTGAAACAGTTAATAAATCGCACGGTCGCGTTCTTGAGCAGAGAGCTGGCTACAAGCCATCGTTGAACTCTCAGACCACAATCACGCACCTCGACCAAGGGTCTTCCATCAATATCGGTGGACAAGATATTACTATTGTTAAGCAGGATCAGACTCAACTTGGGGTCTCAGGCAACCTACCAGTAGATTTTACGGGACTCATTCGAGCAGCTGTACAGCAGGCAGAGTTTGTAGAGATTGCAACACGGTTGGACTATAACCGTACCAGAAACCAAACAGTCCTCGACGTCAAGAATGCCTATTACGATGTGCTAAGGGCCAAAGCGTTTGTGAAAGTCACCAAAGATGCATTGGACAATGCAAATGAGCGACTTACTACTGCCGAGGCGACATTAAAGGCAGGTACGGGCACGCGCTTCGATGTCTTGCGAGCACAAACAGACGTTGCAAATGCTCAGCAGAATCTGCTTGTTGCAGAAAATCGCGTTAACCTCACCAATGCCGCTCTTGCGAACGTTCTGAATATTGATCAGAACACTCCTATCGAAACTGCTGATGAGGCTGCTGACGGGAAAGCTGATCCTGATTTCAACATGGCCATCACAGAAGCATACAAGCTGCGTCCGGAAGTGTTGCAGGCAGACGCAAATGTCGCGGCTGCTGAACGTGGAATTCGGATCGCGGAGAGAAGTGCGCTTCCATCCATCGGGTTGAACGCTGGATTTCAATACACGCCTGATGCGTCGGGATTCGCACCAAAGACAAAAAGTTGGTCGGTTGCCGGGACAATTACAGTTCCTCTTTTTGATCAGGGATTAGCCCGAACAAGAACTGAACAAGCTAAGAGTGACGTCAATTCATCGAAGATTAGCAAGCAGGTAACCTTGGATGGAATTGCTTTGGAAGTTCGACAGAACTACCTGAGTTTGACCGAAGCTCGAGACCGATTACGTGTTTCTTCGGCGGCGCTTGATCAGGCTGCGGAACAATATAGACTTGCTCAAGTTCGCTACAAAGCGGGTGTAACGTCAACCCCCGGTGGCTCCCCATTGTTAGAAATAAGTGACGCCCAAGCCGCCCTCACGCAAGCCCAAACAAATGTGGTTAATGCGCGCTATGATCTGGCGAATGCGCAAGCGAGGCTTGATCGAGCTATCGGGCGATATGCCTATGGGCAAGGTGGAGCAGGATATCCTTCCACTGACATTAAAGGGCTAAAGAAGTAAGTCGGAGCCGCCTAACATATTATAGATATTATTCAACGCCAAACGTTATGTAGTTTGGCGGAGCAGGCGTACCAGGAGATCAAGATGACAGACTATAACTACAATTTTTCGTCGATACCAGGTCGCGGAAGGCGATTACTTGCGGGCTTAGCGCCCGTTCTTGCACTCGGCTCATTTGCCCTTGTCGCCGGCTGCGGAAAGAAATCTGAACCCGCACCTGCCGCCAATCCAGCCGGGAAGGTCACCACGGTTGGAATGACCGTTGTCTCGACTGCAGATGTTAAATCCGGTGACATTACCAAGAATATTGACGTCACGGGGAGCCTTGTCGCCCTTCAGGACGTGGTCGTAGGACCTAAACTAGCAGGCAAAATATCTGCAGTCATTTTACATGAAGGTGACCCTGTCACTATCGGTCAGTTGATTGCTACGATGGACACAGTGGACAGTCAGGCGAACCTTGCTTCTGCGCAGGCTAACCTTGCAGCGGCTCTTACCCGTGAGCAACAAGCGCGAGTTTCTGTCCAACAGGCTCGAAACACCCTGACAAATGCTCAGACAACCTTAAGTTTGACAGACAAGACTACGAGTGCAGCGCTAAGCACCGCGAAGTCAGCATTAGAGTCTGCACGGGAAAACAAGGCTAT
Source organism: uncultured Chthonomonas sp. (assembly GCA_903886985.1). Lineage (GTDB taxonomy): Bacteria > Armatimonadota > Chthonomonadetes > Chthonomonadales > CAJBBX01 > CAISOI01. Next base: position 14,181 of record CAISOI010000366.1, on the reverse strand, counting down.
AGTTGATAAGGGTGCCCGAGATCAAGAACGTGCGCAGGCAGCAGAACAAGTGAAGTCTGCGAAGGCAAATTTTGATAAAGCAAAGTCCGATCTTCGCCGCTATCAGGAACTGTATCGTCAGCAGGCAGTATCGCAAAGCCAACTGGACGCAACACAGGCAGCATTTGACGGAGCACAATCTGCGCTGAACAGTGCTCAATTGCAGGTTTCTTTGCTGGCAGAAGGTGCACGGCCCGAAGAAAAGCGACGTGCGGAGATAGGTGTGTTACAAGCCAACGATACCCTTTTGAAGGCGACGGCTGATCGCGAGCAGATCAAATTGCGAGCAGAGGATGTGAAGAATGCGCGCACAGGGATTGATTTTGCTATTGCCGGAGTAGCATCCGCAAAGGCACAGACGGATCAAGCACGAGCCGCAGTGAGAATAGCACAAGACACGTTTGCTAATACATCCATCGTTTCCCCAATATCGGGATATGTTGCAGAACGAAAAGCGGAACCAGGTTCGCAGCTTGGTGCCGGCAGTCCTGTTATGAGGATTGTAAATCCATCTACCATTTACTTTCAAGCCACTCTTTCTGAAAGCCAGTTTGCGGACGTCAAATTGGGGATGGCAGCAAAAGTAACTGTTGACGCTGTCCCTAGTAAGTCATTTGCTGGCCGAGTGACGCGCATCTTGCCGGTAGCATCCAGTACAGCACGCAGTTTTACTGTTCGTATCGACTTCAATCAAGACTCGAGATTGCGACCTCAAATGTTTGCAAGGGGATCGTTACTCATCGATACGCACAAGTCTGCAACTCTCATCCCTAAAGATGCTGTGCTGTTTGACGCGGAGACCGGTAAAAACCGTGTGTTCACCGTGGGGCCAGGTGGCAAGGCTCAGGAACGTGTTGTGAAGATTGGTTATTCCAATCCACAGACAGTGGAGATCCTCGGTGACACAGTCAAAGTCGGCGAAAAAGTCATTGTCGCAGGTCAGACTGCGTTGCAAAGCGGCGACCCCATCAAAGTGCAGTAAGTTTGCGGTGGACTGACGGTATCTAAGGTATGACCCCCAGTCCGCCCATGCTGTAAGGAGCAAAAAGTATGTGGCTAACAAGCATTTCTATTCGCCGCCCAGTGTTCATTCTGATGGTGGTTTCCGCTCTGCTGGTGCTTGGTTATACATCTATGACCAAGATGAAGCTGGAGCTTAATCCTAAAGTCGACTTCCCGGTAGTATCCGTCCTAACGACTTATCCTGGTGCTGGTCCGGCAGAAATTGAGACACAGGTAACCAAGAAAGTTGAAGATGCCGTCGCCAGTGTAAACGGAGTAAAGACTATCACGTCGGCATCGCAGGATGGGCTCTCCATCGTAAGTGTCGAATTTTACCTCGGGACATCCTCCGATACGGCTTCTTCAGACATTCGAGAGAAAGTGGGTGCCATCCGTGGCAGCTTGCCGACGGATGCAAAGGAACCTGTAGTTCAGAAATTCGACTTCAACTCTCAACCTATCGTCTATTACGGTTTGACCGGTAAGCGACCAAGTCGGGATTTGCGCGACATGGCCGATAACATTATCAAAGCCCGGTTGAGCAAAGTGGGTGGTGTGGGTGCAGTAAGTATTACCGGTGGAGACCAGCGCGAGATCAGCATTGGGATCAAACGGGATCGCCTGGATGCCTACGGCATCGGAATTGAACAACTTGTTGCACTCGCGAAAGGCAACACGCTCAATTTCCCGGTAGGACACATTGTTGAAGGCAACCGCGAATACAGCTTGAGAGTCGTTGGTGAATTCTCCAATATCGACCAGATTCGTAACACGGAGATTTTTGTTCCGAACGGACAAACGATCAAGCTTTCTGACATCGCTGATATTAAAGATACAGTTGCCGAGCGACGAGACGACAGCCGAATTAACGGCACTGAATCGATCGCGATTGTTGTCCAGAAGACATCTGAGGGTAATACAGTCGATGTCGCGAAGGGCGTTCGTGCCGAAGTCGACAAACTCGCTATGGAATTGCCGCCTGACGTGAAGTTTGTCTTGAATCAAGATCTCTCTGAGCAGACGGTCGATCAGGTAGGCGACGTGCGAGCAAGTCTCTTCCTTGGAACTGTTCTAGCCGTCTTGGTTGTGTATCTTTTCCTACATAATTTGCGTGGTACGTTTATAGTCGCAATCGCAATTCCGACTTCCATCATGGCGACGTTTCTCCCGATGAATGCCATGGGCTTTTCGCTCAATGGTATGACACTTTTGGCATTGTCACTCTCGGTTGGAATTCTGGTTGACGACTCCATCGTCGTGTTGGAGAATATTTATAGGCACCTTGCAAAAGGGGAAGACCCGATACAGGCGAGTATCAATGGACGGTCAGAAATTGGACTCGCCGCAATTACTATCACCATGGTAGACGTTGTTGTCTTTTTACCAATTGCGTTCATGGGCGGTATCGTCGGACAGTTCTTCCGCGCTTATGGGCTAACTGTCGCTATTGCAACTCTCTTTTCCCTGTTCATGAGTTTCACGCTCACGCCGATGCTGGCGTCACGTTGGTATCGCAAAGGTGATAGTGTAGAAGCCACCGGTGGCATCTTCGGTGCTTTCAACCGCTTTTATGCGATGTTGGACCACATCTATCGGTCGGTGCTTGCCACGGCGCTCAAATATCGCGGAATTGTTGTCTATGCCGGAACAGGATTACTTGTACTGGTATTCGTCGCCATCATTGCTTCGGTGGCGGGTAAGGGATTTGCAGTTGCGTTACCAAAGCTTGCAATTTTCTTCGCAGTTTTTGGGTTGCTGTTCACGTACAAGTATCGGTTGCTGGGGATCATCACAACGGTTGCCGGAGTAGCGGCTGTATTTCTTGCATTTGCTATTGGTGCTGGGCATGGAAAGCCGTTATTGCTATTCCGATTTGCTCCAGAGCAGGATCAAGGAGAAGTATCGGTCATAGGTGAGATGCCCGCCGGTACATCACTGGCTGCAACGGCTGAGGTTGTGAAGAAAGTAGAGCGGATCATAGCTACCGTGCCAGATGTTGCGGGAACCTTTGTGTCATTAGGAGCTACTTCAACTGGATCGCGTGGTGCGGCAAGTGTGGGAACTCAATATTTCACAATGTCACTCAAGTTGCGACCAAAGATTAGCTTGATGGAATCCGTGTCACCTTGGTCCAGTAAAGAGGGTCTCCGAAATAGAAATGATACTCTTGTGGCAGACGAACTGCGCACAAAGATAGGTCAATTCCCTGGCGCAAGTATTAAGATCGCTGCCGAAAGCGGTTTCAAAGGTGGTGGAGCGCCATTACAAGTTAATCTCCTTGGCAGAAACATTCGGGAGTTGTCCGCGCTTGGAGATAAGGTTCTTACTATCTTCAAGGAAGAACCGGGAGTAATGAATGCAGACGTCAGTACTCGCATCGGCAAGCCTGAACAGCAAATCAAAATCGATCGAACAAAAGCCTCGTCCTTTGGCTTAAGTATCGCCACTATTGCAGCGTCTTTACGAACGTCCATCGAAGGGAACAATACTTCCGTAGTCTATCGAGAGAACGGAAATGAATACCCGATTAATATTCATTTCCAGGACAGTGATCGAAAAGATGTCAACAAAGTCCAAGACATAGTTGTCGGAAGTGTTGCTGGCAATAACGGCCTACAGCCGGTTAGATTAAGTGATGTCGCCGATGTCGTACTTGCGACGGGACCGACCAAAATCGACCGTCTTGATCGCCAGACTCTCGTGTCGGTTACGGCAAATGTTGCGCCGGGATTTGCTCCAGGCAACATGCAGTTGAATATCGACAAGAAACTGGCGGGGATCAACTTCGGTGCGAATGCTTTCCAATGGGGCGGGGAAAATAAGACACAGGCAGAAGAAGGTGTCTATATGGTCTCTGCGCTGGGACTGGCCATCGTATTGGTTTATATGTTGATGGCAGCGCTGTTTGACAATATGCTCTATCCATTGGTTATCATGCTCTCTTTGCCACAAGCAATGATTGGTGCTCTCATCGGATTGATGGTTGCAGGTCAAGCACTCTCGATTGTGGCAATGATCGGTGTGATCATGCTTGTGGGGCTCGTGACGAAGAACGCAATTCTGCTTGTGGACTATACGAACACACTCAGAGAGCGAGGATTCTCACGAACAGACGCAATACTGGAGGCTGGTCCGACGCGATTGAGACCGATTCTCATGACGACTATAGCAATGATCTTCGGAATGTTGCCGACAGCAATGAGTCTTGGAAGAGGTGGAGAGTTCCGTGCACCGGTTGCGACGACAATCGTTGGGGGGTTAATTCTATCCACAATGTTGACGCTATTGGTTATTCCGTGCGTGTATACCTATTTCGACGACATGAGCAGAGTCATTGCCCGAGTTGTGTTCCGTCGTAAGTTGGAACCCGAGCCAGAACATGGTCGTCCGGCGGACGAAGTCAAAGAGTTGGAAACAGTTCACTAGACAAAAAAATCAGCAGCCGCAAGGCTGCTGTTTTTTTGACTTACTCATATTGCCAGTCGGTAGATCTGACTGGCCCTTAGCTTACATCTTCTATTTTGATCGCAGCTTTCGATAGCTTGCCAGACATCTCTCTGCGGTTTCGATAGAGGAGAAACGGCTTCCTTCTTGTTCAATTAAGAAATATTCTGCCCCGCCTGTCTTTTCGGCCGCGTCCAGAAGTTTCTCCCAAGGAGTATCCCCTTCACCAAACAGGACACTGTAGCCTTTATCTGCTCCCTTGCCCCAATCCTTCAGGTGCAATGAACGGATGCGGCCCGGATTTGCATTTATCCATGCAATTGGATCGTAGCCTACTTCCATACAGGTTCCCACGTCAAACTGCAGTGTAACGCTCTTCGGAGTATTGGCCGCAAGAAATTGGATTGGTCGGAACCCATTGTTTTCGCGGAACTCGAGTTGATGGTTGTGGTATCCAACTTTCATCTTGGCGGGTTTGAGCGCTTCTGAAGCCGACGTTAATAGGTCTGCTACGACTTTCCAGTCATCCTTGGTTTCAGTTCTGCCTGCGCTTGCAACAACCAAGGTCTTTGAGCCAATAATCTGATTGAGTTCAACAGCTTTCTTGACTCCATCACCTTCGATTGCGGCGCGTGGATTGTGGGTGGAAAGACACTTAATGTTCATGTCATCCATCAACTTGCGAACCTCCTGCGCATAGGAGAGGGTCCAGTTGAAATACGGGGAGTAAAACTCCACCACTTCGTAACCGAGTTTTGCAACGGCTCGTACCGTGCCCATAAGATCTGTAGCGAGTGTATCACGCACAGAATACAACTCTAACCCGATTGGAAGATGTTTTTTTGGCATAATGGCACCAGCGGGAATTGCAGACGCAATGGTTACGGCACTTGCCATTCCAACGAATGATCTACGTGTGTATTTGTTATCGGACATGGATTGCTCCCTCCTTTGGGACAAATGGTGTGACAACAGCATGCGGAGTCATGATTCTATGCGTCAAATGCTCCTCCTTTTCCTGCAACTAACAACGGTTGGTCGCGGTAGTTTCTTCAGCGGGTCAGTTTCCCACCTTTGCCAATTCGAAAAATCTGGTCCCGCCATCGAATGCGAGAACTGGTGAGACTTGCCAGAAACAGCATGAAGCTTAGCAGGTCACTCAGTGGCAGCAACCATAGGCTGCGCAGTACTTCCCGATTGTCGGTTGCGACTGCATTTCTTGCAACCGTTGCAAAACGAGCCATCAGCACAACGAGCACCGTGATTAGCCCAGTCATCGAGAACCTGCTGGCAAAGAGTAACAAAAGTGACAACGAAAATCCATGAGTTATATAAGACCCCAGATAAGGAGCAGGCTGCATTGCCCGACTGGTTTTCGCCCATCGAAGGCGACGGCTCCACATCTCGCTAAGGGGCTCATTGCCGATGATGTCCTCCACGATATAGTTAGACAACCATACCTCGTGCCCCGCTGCGCGCGTTTTGCTTGCGAGCAGATAGTCATCTGCCAGTTCATCTATGATCGATTCGAACCCACCAATATGTTCTAGCACAGACCGGCGGATGACTATTGTGGAGCCAAATGCAAAGCGTACGCCGCTAACATAATAACCGACGAACGCGGATGGAATGAAGTCTGCCCCAATTCCAATTGCCTCGAACTTTGCGATGATATTATTCGCTTCTGCTCCCCGATAAGGACAGGTATTAAGGCCGACAGCGTTTGATGCAAATGGTGCCGCAATTTCCATGAGGTAATTCTCAGAAACGCGCATATCGCTGTCGGCAATCACTATGAGATCATAATTGGCGTGAGGGAGCATTTGGATTAGGTTGCATACTTTACGGTTTAGCCCGGTGACGCGACTGCCGGAAATCACCTTAATATCGACATCCGGAAACTCCTCCTGAACTGCCCGGGCTGATTCGAGTGCAACGTCACTCGAGTCCAGTGCACCAAAAATAATTTGGTACTTTGGGTAATTTTGCCGGCAGAAGGACCGGAAGTTATTGAGCTGTTGTGCGTCGGTGCCGTGAACTGGCTTAAGAATAGTAAGTGGAGGAGAATGTTGAGCGGATAGTGTCGAACCGGGGGACCTCGAGCACCACATGTTTGTGGCAATGACAGATGCGACGGAATAGAAAAGAAACGCAATTATCGACAGACCAAGAAATATTTGAACTGCTGTCATTGGTGTCCGGAGCCACGTTCACCTAATCCAACCACAATAACCCCAAGAATGATCAAGAGCGTCCCCATCCAGCGCGTAGGAGTGACGTTTTCGTGCAGATACAACTTTGCCATAATCGCAACAAAGAGATAACTCAGTGCCGTGAAAGGCAAAACAAAGCTGATTTCTGCCCAGCCAAGCGCCATGGCATACATACCAAAGTAGAGGGCCATTAGCATTGTGCCAAACACAACCTGCGGAGTTAGCAAAGCAGCTTTAAGGATTCCGATACCAGAGTGTCCGCCTGCGTCGACTTTTTTCATACCCGCGCTCAGTAATGTTTCGCCCACTGAAACAAAGAGCGTGGCAAGGAGGATTACGACAATTACCTTCAATCGCGATTTCCTTGACGATGGTTCTGATATCGCTGAGGTTTGAGTTGGTGAGAGTGATGAAACATGAGAAGGGTCATCCATTACTTATTCGAGGTCGATGTACGAACATCTTTTGATTTCCAGATCTTCCAACTTTTCTTTAATCTCACGGCTCAGTAGAGCATGCAGTTCCACATCCATGCCTTTCATTCCGGGCATTTTGTCGGCGTGTGGTGTACCGGGATGAAAGTAAATTTCATTTGTTTTTCCCGCAAGTCGATCCAATAGACCTAACACATACGCTTCGTTCATGTGACCGGATTCAACGTGGCCGTAAACATTGTCCGCGTAAACAAATCCCTTATTCTTGAGGGACTTGAGGCATCTCTTCCGCAAAAACTGGAAGAATGTCCACTCCAATTTTCGATTACGCAGACGTTCTTGCGTAACTGGTCGCCACTCTTCATTCGGAATACGAATGCGTTGGATTCCATATTCTTCGCAATTGGCAATTATGGCATCCCATACAACGGGGTGCATATGCATGTGGTGGTGCCCATCGACATGTGACCAATCGATGCCTAACGATGCGAATTGGCGAAATTGTGCTTCTACTTCCTGCTGAACTTCCCACCGTGCACGACTTGAAAAGTAATAACGCAATCCAGCCTTAAATGGGTCTTCCTCGAACATGCCAAATTCATTGACTATGCGCGGGACCATGGAGGATGGGAGCGAGGCTCGTCCGTTCACAACTGTCAGATGTAGACCGACGGCAAGAGTTGGATGTTCTTCGGCAATCTGTACTGCCTCCTCGACAGCATCTCCATTAACCATGAGACTTGCACTGGTCAGGATGCCCTCGGTGTGTGCATGCAGAATAGCCTTATTGGCTTTAACATGCGACCCAAAATCATCTGCATTTATAATGACTGCTTTCACGCTCAATAGTCTACCCGACAGAGGCACCAGTCAGAATTACTTGTTTCGAGGGAATAGGATGCATATTTCGGATTCATAGCAAATCGTCTCCAAGACAATGATCTTGATATTGCGAAGGAATTACTGGAAGTGCGCTCGAAATGATCCGGCACAGGAATAACGAAAAATGATTGATATCAAACCTGGTGGACTGAAATTCGAAGCCCTGCGCACTTATGTGTTGGTGGGGTTATCGCTCTCCATTGGATGGGGAATTCGGGGCAATTTCGGGCATGGTTGGGGAGCGGCTTTGCCAGGTGCACTAGCGGCGATGGCGGCGGTATTGATCTCCGGGCGGTCCGATTGGATGAGGCGTATTTCATTCTTCGGTATGTTCGGTGCAGTTGGTTGGGCAGTTGGCGGAACCATGGCATATATGGTGGTTATTGCTTACACGCATTCAGGACATTCGTCCTCCGTCCTTTATGGTTTCTTCTGTCTTTTTGTTATCGGATTTTTGTGGGGAGCGATAGGAGGTGCAGGAACTGTCTTACCTGCATACCTAACACGCGAGAGATTGCAACAGTTCTTTGTTCCGTTCGCAATGCTATTCATCTCCTGGTGGGCAGACAGCCTTTTTGAAGGCAATTTCATCGACAACAATCCGCGCTTCAAAGAACACAGCCCTTTGGACTGGTTTGATACTACATGGACCGCTGCGCTCCTGACGCTTTTGATGATCGGTGTGCGCGGGGCAATTCGACGGCGTTTTGACTTTGCGGAAAAATTGCTCCTCTGGATGGCAACAGGATGGTTCGCTGGATTCTTCATCATTACCAATGTTCTCCATCTCTATATGGCACCCGGCAAAGGCGAAGATTGGGCGGGCGTCTTTGGTATGACCATTGCGATGTTGATCTATTTCTATCGCAATGGATTGAAGGGAGTTGTTTGGGCGTCTTTGATGACGGGCGCACTCGGCGGATTGGGTTTTGCCACGGGCGTTCTTTTTAAACTCATCGAATTGAAGACAGGCTGGACTACGAACTGGCACTCTGTGCTCGAGCAGACTTATGGATTGTTCAATGGTCTTGCCATTGCATTTGTGGTGATCCGAGTTCGTCGCGCTGCAGCGCCAGTTGACGAGGGAGAACAGCCTGACCGACGGTTTGATGCGGTCGCTGTCAGTTTCCTATTACTGCTATTGACATATATGAATGTTCAGAAAGAAGTAGATGACTGGATACATGGCAAGACTATGCCGGAAGCGATGTATTTCATGTCCTCCCGAGGTTGGTTTGACTTGTTCTATGTGGGGATAGCACTGACCGGAATTTATTTATTGAGAGAACATCTGAAGCGTCCATTTACCCTGGTCCCAACCAGTTGGATGGGGAAGGCTCAGATGCTCTACCTCACGCTCCTCTGGTGGATGGTAACGGCTAATTTCATGAAGGCGCTCGGAGGATTCTCTCCGCAACGACTAATAACAGAGGGTGTCATAACATTCCACGCTTTGCTTTGTACGATTTTCGTGCTGACATGGGGGCGGGATGTTGGGGCTCCAAAAGAGGTTGTTACACCTGACTACGGTAAGTGGATCGAGCGTGCCGTGGCAGTTGGTGCTGCAATTATGGTCTTGGCACCTATTTTTGATTGGGCTATTGTTCGCGCCATTTATGGAGGCTCTTTTGCCGGATATGCCGGGCATCACTATCGTTTTGGTCCAAAGGCTGTCAAGGCGAGAGAATAATAAACGGAACTAATGTTCCCTTTGTTGATAGATAATTCACGCGTTATAGGATTCCAAACTTATGCATTAATCTTTGAGCGTAGTCGCACATTTTGCAAAGCAGTCTTCTTCATGGAACTAACCGAATCCGTCATGCAACACGTATCCGGATCATTTGGAACATAGATTAGAGTTACCTGTTCGCCGCGATGTGTCGAATAGCATCAGGTGCGGGAAACTGGGCTAGAGTGATGGAACTCTTTGCCATTAATGGAAACGGAAAGTATGCCTTTTAATTGCCTGATCGTTTTCCGTTGTAGTTCTGGTGCGTGCACATTGGCGCCTTCATCCATCGCCGCAGAATCGGCGAGAGAACCCACGATGGATTTGAGTCTATCAGGCCGGAAAGAGCCTCCGAGAAGGTGATGGTGCTATTTAGACCCTTGATGATGATGACCTCGACGGAACCGCCTTTGGTCGGACGGCGTTCAACCAGTACCGCCTTCAAATCGTCGAAGCTAATGCGGGTTGAGGTGAAGAGTGTTGAAAAGGTGATCGCAACATTGGAGACGCGAATTTTCTTGCTCATTGAAACCGCTACCATGAGTGCATTTGCGCCGCCGACAAGAATAAAGATGGCGACGGAACCTGCTGAATCCCTTAGAGGATGGGTAACCGCAAAATAGATAACCGTCACAATGGCATTAGTGGCGACTAATATGAGCGCGACGAACGGACCCTTCTTATATCCAAATGTCTGACTCAATGATTACGTTTTTCCTTCGACAGAATAATTTTGCCCTGAAGTGAGTACTCACCTGTATGGAGCACCGTTCAGGACCCATTATTGATATTCGGCTTTAGTCGTGGTCAGTGATCCCATAATATTGACACGATACTGCATAGCATCTCATAATCAGCACATGTCATCTCCCAATTCAGTACCCATCGCCGAGATAATTGAGACGAGCAGTAGGCGATTTGTGGCACAATGCCATGATTTGCATAGGGCACCAGGGTTTGGTTCAATTGTGAAAACGGTAGTAGCCGAGCGGGTGAACGACCTCATCGAGGTGGACCCATTTGAAAGCACGATACCTCAACCCAACGGTGTGCAATTTGCGGTCGTCTATCATGTTCGGTCAGGCAGTCTGGAGCCGGGACGAAGATCCGCAGCTTATGGTATGGAGGAAGACGAACTCCGGAAAGAACAGCCTCATATCTATGAACTCTTGATGACCGAGCTCTCGGGCCTCGTTATTGGATATGTCAGCGATGGCGCACTGCTATGTCGCGTGCCAACCCATCCACCTCGTCTGCACAGCCAGATCGTCGAAGCTGGGAAAGAGGACTATCGCCTTTTCGCCACAGGTGAACTTGAATTTTTGCCCGCGATGTTGAATCTTGCAGATTGCCCGGATGTCGATGACCTAGTCGCATCCACTTTACGCTGGATTTACCAATCATCTGGAGATAGAGTATTTTTGGTCCGGGTAGCAAAAGAACTGGCAGAGTTGTTGAGGAATGATTATGATCGGCTGAGGCGGATTTTGAATCTATTGGAGTAGTTTTATTATTGGTCGGAGCGAGTGGTATAATAGATAGTCGGAGGCCGACCGCGAACATTGCGGATTAGTGTGCTTTCCGCTTTTAAGTGAGGAGAAGGACCATGGCTGACGTAAAGAAATCTAAGACTAACGTTGCTGCGCGCCAAGAAGCAAAGCAGGCCGCGCAACTATGCCGCGCATGTGGCAATAAGATTGACGTAGTGATGACGATGAACGGCAACGGTAAGAAGATGATGATTCGCCGCTGTTGCGGACAGTCGATCTCATCCCTTTAGTCAAAAAGTAGTAAAAACGCCCCGTCAGGATTTGTTCTGGCGGGGCGTTTTATATTTCTATGCCCGACGTCAGACCGATTCTCCAAGCTCCATCTTACATTCTCGAATAAGTCCGTCCACAGCGAGTTTCATCGATGTCAATGCATCTAAAACCTGGCGGACTTCGGGTTGAGACATCTTCGTTGGGTATACACTGTTCAAATTCGGTAAGAAACCGACAATTCTTGTTGCAACTCCAGATATTGATGCACCTTCGAAAGCCAGATAGTCATCTGTTTCTGGGGCATCTGCAGGAATGTCTCGGAAGAATTGCACAAGATGATCTGCGGGCGAACTGAGGATTTCTTCCGACTTGTCGGGACGATTTTTCAGTGCCTTCACAAGTTTCCCTGTTTGGTCACTTGTAAATTTGTCATTGTGGATCTTGTCGACGACAGCGGACTGTAATTCCGGTTGGTCGTTTAACTGTTTCAGGAAGCGCGCGTGTTTTTCTGTTAGCTGACCACCAGAAGGGCGATTTGGGCTGCTAACAATCTGTTGACCGATTAGTTCAGGAAGCTCCAGCAGGTCCAATAAGTACCCAACAGTACGCTCCGATACACCCAGCCGGGAGGCAATCTCTCGGTTGTTTGCATTCACTTTTTCTTTGATATAGTGGATCGCTTGAGCCTTTTCAATTGGCTGCAGGTCTTCCCGCTGCAAGTTTTCAATCAACTGCTGTGTGAGTATCTCCTCCGGATCCACCTCGCGGATAATTGCCGGTACTTCTGTCAGCCCAGCCAATTGGGATGCCCGCCATCTGCGTTCGCCTGTGACGATCTTGAACATATTCACAGAAGCAACTTCAGTGACCGTAATGGGTTGAAGTACTCCATGCTGACGGATAGAATCTGCAAGTCCTTTCAGGCTCTCTTCGTCGTGACGTTTTCGTGGTTGGTCCGGGTCTTCTACAATTCGGTTAATCTCAATTATTGCTATTTCTAACACTCTTTTCTCCACTCTCTTATCAATATTAATGCGTCTAGAACTCTCTTATCTTAAAAATGCTTCCGTCAGCCCCGCGTCTACCGGTATTACTTGACCAGTTGTCGCGCCCAATCGTTTGGAAACGAGCAAAAAGGCTGCTTCGGCAACATCCGTCGGTCCAACTTTTCTCTTCAACATCGTTCGGCTGGCATAGAATCCTGATAGTTTATCCCGCAAAGATTCTGTAGATTCCGACTCGTCAAATGCAATCGCGTATTTTGTTAAGCTGCTCATAACGCGATCCCGCGGAAACTGGATGGATCCCTCAACCACGCTAGCTGGGGCAACACCATTGACCCGAACTTGGGGCGCATATTCGACTGATAGCTCACGAATGAGATGATTCAATGCAGCCTTTGCAGTGTCGTATGCAAGACTGCCCTTTTTGGCGACCACCCCATTTGCGCTGCTCATTAAGACAATCGCGCCATCGGTACCTTGTTTGCGAATAAGTCGGCCCACTTCGTCGGCGCATACGTAGGATCCAAAGAGATTTACGTCGTAGGTGCGCTTCCATTGTGCGTCAGTTGTTCTGCCTGTTTCGGGATCTGGGGGGATGAATATAGCAGCCGTCTGGATCAAGATATCTACACCACCGAAGTTGGCAATGGCGACTTCAAGCATCGCCTGAACGCTTTCCCGAGACGTGCAATCCACTTCCGCTGCAACCGCAATCTCATTGCCATATTTTGCTTGAAGCTTCGCGACGATATCTTGCGCAGATAGCAGGTTGATGTCGGCAACAACTAGGTGACCACCTTCTCGGCAGAGCCTATCCGCAGTCGCAAACCCAATTCCGGGACTGGCACCAATTACGAGTGCGACCTTGCGGCTCAACTCCTTCTCGGCTGGCATGCGTTTAAGTTTTGCCTCCTCAAGAAGCCAATACTCAATGTTAAATGCTTCGCGTGGCGGGAGCGCGACATAGTTGTCTACGATTCGGTCCGCAGGGATGCCATCTTGAATTGGCAAATCGCCGAGCGAGGTTGCCCCAGCCATCACGTTAATGGCGTTAATATAGAACTCGCCGGTTATTCTGGCTTCAGACTTGTTCTTGCCAAAGCTGAACATACCAACCCCTGGCACAAGTACAACCGTTGGATTGGCATTTCGGAGTGCGGGAGAGTCGGGGAGACGATTTTCGTTGTAGTAGTGCTCATACTCGGTGCGATATTTCGCCATTGCAACATCGATTTGGTTCTGAAGTGGCGAAGTCTCTTTCAGCGCGAGATAGAGCGGGCGCACCTTCGTGCGGACAAAATGATCCGGGCAACTCGTACCTTGCCATGCCAATGATTCAGCTCTCGCACTGTTAACAAACGTTTGCACTGAATCTGAATCCGACAGGTGGCCAATGACATTTCCCACTGCTCCACGCAGAAGGGGTAGGAGTTCTATTGCCTTGGCGCGGCTATCTGGTTGCTGTCGCACTTTCGTACCGCCAAATAGATTTGCACCTTTGTCATCAATACGATCCAAAACGTATTTTCCGATACCATCAATTACCTTGATGGTGCTGAGGTAAGAGTCTCTGCTGGTATTTCCCCAGGTGAAAATGCCATGAGAGCCTAGGATGATCGCATCAATTACAGGAGTATCTTCAGCAGCTTTCTGTAGCCACAATCCCAG
>CAISOI010000365.1 GCA_903886985.1 uncultured Chthonomonas sp. | reverse complement strand
TCATTTTTCTCTCTTCTCTTAAAAGGAACGCTCATCTAATTTCGGATGCTTAATTGCGCAACTCGTTGATGAAGCGTTGATTGACTGACATTGGGAAGTATGTACAGTCATCATTAACCGTCCATTAATAATTCTGTGAAGATTTCCCAATCTATTGACACGCAGATTCCATAACGACTCGCTATGCAACATGAAATGATCTCTTTAGGTATTCGGACGCAGAGCCGTCCAATGTGTATTCGTGTTAAAACCGATCGTAGGCGGTAGAAAATTGTGGTTGGATGTAATCATATCGCAGATAAAATGTTGCATACCAAAATCACATCTTGAAACTAATGTGATGTCCTAAATTCAATTGGCAAACAGAATGTGAGTTCAATCGGGGTGCTGGAGCGCAGCTCCCGTACACACAAAAGTCCCCGCATTCAACGTGGGAAAATAATTGTCAGTTCAATCGGGGTGCTGGAGCGCAAGCTCCAGTACACACAAGAGTCCACTCATTCAACGGGCGAAAATGATTGTCAGTTCAATCGGGGTGCTGGAGCGCAAGCTCCAGTACACACAAGAGTCCCCTCATTCAACGGGCGAAAATGATTGTCAGTTCAATCGGGGTGCTGGAGCGCAAGCTCCAGTACACACAAAAAAAGTGCCCGAGCCTAAGCTCGGGCGAAAATAAGTGTCAGTTAGAGAGAGAGTTTGAGACATCGGTTTGGTTTCGAGAGAAGATGTCAGTCAGTCTGTTCGAAACCGAATTCTGTTGTAATACTTACTTGCGTGCTCGGCGACTTCGCTTTCTCAACATTGCAGTTCCTGCAAATACCATTCCTG
This sequence comes from uncultured Chthonomonas sp., assembly GCA_903886985.1. Lineage (GTDB taxonomy): Bacteria > Armatimonadota > Chthonomonadetes > Chthonomonadales > CAJBBX01 > CAISOI01. The sequence goes on along the minus strand of CAISOI010000365.1, from coordinate 2,638 downwards.
CCATCATCGCATATGTCGATGGTTCCGGAACTACTGCGGAGAAGAACTGTTGATGTGCTCCGATTGCAGTGCTTGGTCCCTGAATGAAGCCTACTTTGTTGCTGGTGTAGGTTGTATGAGCTGCGGCAAGTGTTTCAAAATAGTTGACTTGTGTTGCATAGGAAGCGCTGCTTGCACCAAGTTGGAAGGTACCTGCGGACATTCCATCACCGCCATCTTGGTTAATATCCCAGATAGCAAGTTGGAATGCAGCGAGGTTCGTATTCAAGTCGGTTGATCCAGATGCTCCGCCGGCAAAGGTTGCGGCTGTGGAGTTAATGAAATTTTCGATCAACCATGCATGCTCAGAAGCTCGTTTGTTGGCTTCTGCAGCGGAAACTGTGGTGTAGTCACCATTTGTTAGTACGGAAGCAAGACCACCCTGGTAGTAGCTGCTGGAGATCGTTCCGGCTGCGCTTGTGATATTGTACTGAACATTCGCGGTGTAGCCCGATCCGTAGTTGATGCCGTGGGTGAGGTCGTTACATTCGACATTGATTTGAACTCCGTTCAGGGTTCCTTTGTATCGCCCAGCGGATATATTCTGAAAAGTAGAGCCGCTGTTTTCCGACACGTTAATGGTTGAAACTTCGCTGGTGTCGTTAACAAGTACGAAAGCTCGTAGGGTTTGTGCTTTTACTGGAGCGACTGCGATCAAGGAAAGTAGACCGGCGCTGGAAAGAACTTTTAAAGTTTTAGAATTGATAGTGAACATTGTTAAGTCTCCTAGTCTCTCTATTAGTTGCGTCCTATACTGGACGTCAAAGTGAACATTGAATGTGTCTAACATTTGAGATTATGCATGAGTACAATTAATGTTCCATTAATACTTTTTGAGAACATTTGGGGTGAAGTGAACTATCATTGAGCGTGACATGCCTCAGCATAGACTCATATAATGATCAGAACATGGAAGATCATGTTTATGATCACATAATGATCGGTACCAATAAAATGTGTCTTTCGGCTAGTCTCTTGGTATTCTGAAGAGTGAATGAAGTAGGTATGGTTGGCATAAAGGGAACTGTTCGACATACTGGCGAGGTGCGGCGCGGGTGGCACGTAGTACAAAGGATGAAAAGCAGACTTTGGATGCTTATTGTCTAACGAATAGAAATATCGGAGCCAAATAACTTCACAACGAAGTAGATACCCATTGCCGCAGTCGCAATGATGGCACCAATCACCGTATTCAGAACAAATAGGGACACTGCACTCGCGACGATCCAAAGAATGACAGGGATCACAACTTCTTTAACATCCATTGTTCCGTCATAGATGCCATATACCGCCAGAGCGATTAGGACTACGATGATGACAGGCAACCTACAGGTGTTCCCTTCCAATAGGCTGTGAGCCTAAGATTTGAGCAAACAACAACATATAGAGTAATGTCGCAATTCTCTTTCCACTATTTACAGACACTACGCCTCGTCATGCACAGTGGTTGCAGTAATTCACGCTAGCAGGTGGCGAGAGCAATCTGCCCGTGTGCTGTTGAACGGGCGAATGGGAGCCCTGGCTAAGGGCTCTTGTTCTCGGAATTGCTTTGCACTGTAATCGGCTCAATCAGGACATGTTCTTAAACGGAGGAGGAGAGGTTCCGTAGATAAGGTGATCGGGCTTACTTTCTTTGAATTTCTGCGACTTTTACAGTTGCGCGAACATTGGCACATCCTATGTGAAAAACGGGAATTAGGGAAGTGCCTCGGTGGATCAAGGCATAGAATGGCTATAGGGAAGTTTGTGCTCTCATCTGTTTGACTTGCCAGTCGAATCTCCGATATAATGAAACGCGTTGCGTAACGATTTCGTCAGATTTCTTGACTGGTGCAAATCGCATGCGTGGTGTTGCAGGGATGTGTACCTGTATGGAGAGACGACATGCCGACCTCAATTCAAAACGAAATCGAAGCGCTGCCTCCGCACCTTTCGGTGGTTGTTCCCGCCTATGATGAGGTCAATCGTATCGGTTCCACGCTTACCAGGATGATGGATTATCTTGATGGGCAGGACTATACGTACGAGATTTTGATAGTTGACGATGGCAGCACGGATGGCACTCTGGATCTGGTGAAGAAGCTCTCTGGCGATCATGAGCAGGTGCATCTTTATCACTACGATGGTAATCGCGGCAAAGGTTATGCCGTTCGTTTTGGGATGCTGGAAGCCACAGGGAACTACGTTCTCTTTTCGGATGCCGACCTTGCAACGCCAATCGAGGAAGTTGAACACTTGTTCGAAGCGATTAAACAGGGGGCAGATATTGCCATTGGTTCTCGAGACGTGGCAGGAAGCAAACTCGAAAAGCGCCAATCGGCTTTTCGCGAGTTTGGCGGAAAAGTTTTCAATCGCCTAGTCCAAATGATGGCGGTTCCGGGCATTCATGATACTCAGTGTGGATTCAAACTATTTACAAGGGTCGCTTGTAAAAATGTCTTTGGTAGATGCCTCGTTGAAAATTTCTCGTTTGATGTAGAACTGTTGTACGTCGCCCGACAGCTTGGTTACCAAATTGCAGAGGTTCCTGTGCGATGGCACCATGTGGAAGGAAGCAAAGTCGTTTATTTGAGTGACAACAAACGGATGGTGAGAAATC
>CAISOI010000364.1 GCA_903886985.1 uncultured Chthonomonas sp. | reverse complement strand
GTCTGGCTGGGCGCCAATGTGGTGATTATGGATGGTGTTACTATAGGTACGGGTGCCATTGTGGCAGCAGGTGCTGTAGTACGCACGAATGTTGAGCCATTCACAATTGTGGGGGGAGTGCCTGCAAAATTCATCAAACGCCGACCAGGGGCGTAATATGCGACCGATCAATGATCGGTCATCGGGAATTATCATGGACATATTCTAAGTTTCTAAGCCTCGCAATCCCACGGCTTTTCCCAACTTCTCAGCACACCGCGCGCCTTCAAAAATGGATAGTCTTGCTTCTGTAGCTCCAACATAATTCGCATCTTTTCTTTAATTGGCAGTGCCGCTTGCTTCCTATGCCATTCCTCTTTAGCTGCAAATATACGTGCCGCTTCCTCGACTGCCTCATGTTTCTCATCTACAGACATCGGTTACCGTATCTCCAAGCCAAATCGGTCTAGAATCTCGTCCAGCATTACTCCGTGCACACTTTCACTTGATGCGAGGTCTCGAGCACGTTGAATCCGTTTTGCACCACCGGCATCAATCCACAATGCAACCAGATACTCTGGCTTTAAAACAGGAACACTCACTCCATCATAATCGAGAAGCATTGTGTGTTTCATTGCTTCATCAGAAAGTGTGCAGTAGGACGGAATAAATTGTACAGGCACTCCGTTTATTATAACGTGTTCCGCGTCGAACGAGTAACCACTTCGCTTAAGCTCGGAATAAAGTGGCTCCATCGAGAGAATTGATCCTGTTTGCGGTGGCAACATAACGAAAACGTCCAGATTGTAAGTTCTTACAGCCTCCATGTAAAACATGGCCGCAGTTGCGCCCGCGACAGCATATTCGCGTATGACGCTGCCGGCAGAAAGATCGTTAAGACATTGGAACGTCGAAGCAAGTGTATTCATTAGCTAATTCGATTCTTAGAGTCCAAATTGTGAATCCCTATCCCACTGCAAAAAGCCGCAGCACCCCACCAATATCGCTCTCTCGTTCTAGATTCCAGAGGCGATCTAATGCCTCGTTGATAGCAGTAGGCGAAAGTACTGGGTCGACCAATGCATGGAATTTTGTTTCGACTTCAGCGTCCGTCATTGGGTTGCCGGCATGTCCGCGCGGGAAGGTAACTTCTTTGACCAACTCCGTGCCATTTTTAAGTGTCACCACCAAACGGTTCGGAATTCCTTCGGGATAGCGGGCATTCATTGCGTCGCTGCGTCGAACCGATATTTTTGCAACAAGAGACAGCAACTTCTCATCGGTAAATCGGCTCTCCTCAAATTGTTCAAGCCAAACCTGACCATCCGTAAGTGCGACAGCCACGCAATAGGGCAGGCTATGGTCAGCTGTTTCTCGCGATTTTGGTCGCCATTTTTCCGGTTCCTTGCCGATGATATCGACAGCTGCATCAAAACTCTCAATAACAATAGAGACAATCTCTTCGACATCTGGAATATCTGAGCGCAACTGCAATGCAGCATCGATGGCACTCTGCGAATGGTATTCTGCAGGATAGAATTTAATATAGGTTTTATCGATCATAAATCGATTGCCATTTCCGCCGAAAATATCAACATCCAATTCGAACGGACCACTGACCTCATTCCAGAATCCCATTTCACCTTCAAAAATTGGCGCGGCGCCTGTCATTCCTGCCTCCGCCAATCTCGCCGCAAATACGCCATTCCGAGATGCATTTGCAAATGCGCAACCCTTCCACATGGACAGCTCGCCAACTCTCGTTTGACGCATAGCATTGTTTGGAACTCCCGCCAATCCCTGAGCATGAACCAATTGATCCTCAGTCAAGCCGAGCAGTTTTCCCGCCGCCAAACTTGTCGAGAATGAGCCATAAGTTACATGATCCCAGCCACGCGAACGAATCGAGCACACATCGCATAATCGACATTGAATTTCATATGCCAGTGCAGTTGCAGTAATCAGGTCGCGGCCGTGCGCACCCTTTGGCTCTCCTGCCGCTAGTACTGCGGCGATATTATCTGATGGGTGTGCAGGTTCGAGTGAGAGATAGGTATCGTTATAATCCAAATATCGGAAGTGAACTCCGTTGGAGAAAGCTGCCCATTCCGGGCTGGATCGGTGAGTGGTGCCTACAACCGTTGCCGGATTTGAACACGAGATGTCACTTGCAAGACTACGTGCGATGCGTGCAGGATCACTGGAATATGCTCCCATGGCACATCCCAATGAATCGATGAATCGCCGTTTTACCTCATGAACTGTTGACTCCGGCAAGTCCTCAAGTCTTAGGGAATGCGCATATTGGGCGAGTTTGCGGGCAAGTGAAATATCATTTTGTGGCGGCATCATTGGCGTCCTTTCAACAAACGTACGGCAGCAGAGATATACCTGTAAATGTACCTAACAGGTCGGGTATTTTGGTTGAAATGACGAGGTGAATTGCACGAGCTGTGCAGTTACTTAATTGGAACTTTTCCGATGGAGAGTAAAAAGCGCCAACTCGGGTGGACTATTGAATCGCAGCGCGGCGCGACTCATCCCCAACCCTCTCGATACGTATAGCTTCGCATTTCCCGTCTCGACTTTGGCTTTGCGGCTAAGCTCCGCCCCTGTATACCAACCATTCACCAGCCCACGAACCTTCTTAGTATTTTGGGCGATGCTGCCAATGAGTGGTATTCGAATTTGACCGCCGTGTGTATGTCCACATAAGATTAGGTCGACACGCTCTCCTCGCAGTTCAGCCACTCCATCAGGCGAATGGGTCAGCAGAAGGGTCCATTCGTCAGGTTCCGCATCCTCAAAAGCCTTGTTCATATCGCTGTGATTGGTATGTGGATCATCGGAACCAACTATCTGCATGGGATATCCTCGGACGATGATTTTGGCGGTGCGATTATTTAGAAGCGGTAGATTTCGTTTTGCAATTTCTTCTTCAAAATGATCTCGACGGACATATGGCTTATTTTCTGCGTTGCCCAGGATTGCGACTGCCGGTTGAATATTCTCCCCAAGTGCATCAAACCACTTGCAGAATGCCAGAGTGCCGGAATCGAGATAAATTTGATCGCCTGTGAGTACATAGAGATCAGCGTGCACCGATTCAATCGCACGCGCAATTGCGGCCGCGTTTCGTTCCCATGCAGTTATATGAACATCCGCAACCTGGCAGATAACCGCACCTTCTAATGCGTGTGGAAGGGATTCAAAATAGACATCGTGACGCGAGATATCAATTTTACGAGGTTCAATCTTGATAGAATAGTAGAGTAACCCAATTATTCCGATAAGGGCGGATAAAATCAGCGTCCACTGTGCGGGAGTAACAAAGGTGAGCAGGCTTGAGGACACGCCTATGGACTATCAGCCCGCTGCGCCATGCAGAAGACCGTGACACCAAACGGAAGATTCAGACGTTTGATCAGCGCATTTTCCGATTTCAACAACGCAATAAGCATTCCATTGAGAGGACCGGGAGCGTTCACAATGGATGCCTTTGGCTCTCGATCCTTCTTCAACGCAAGGATTCGTCGAACAATCCAGACAATCGGAAACAGAAACGTCATGGCATATGAAAGTTTTTCGATTTTCAATTTCGCAGTTTCAAATCGAGATCTAACTTCGCCCTTTAAATAGCGCCGGAAATGCATCAAAGCGACATCGTGACCAGACCACAAAGAAGTATACGCGGGCACCGTTGCGACTACTCGTCCACCCGGTTTCAGCACCCGTTGAAATTCACGCAAGGCTGCATTATCATCCGGGAGATGTTCGAGAATATCCAACGCGACAATAACATCAATAGACTTATCGGCGAAAGGCAATCTCATTGCATCTGCCGCACAGAGGCGTGAAAGGTCTCGGCGCTTACTGTACTGCAGTGCATGGGGGCTGAAATCTGCCGAGACCACATATCCAAATTCGGCAAGCTTCTGGGACATTGCGCCGGTGCCACAGCCGATATCGAGAACGAGGAGATCTTTGCGGTTACTGTAAACAGAACGCAAGAAAGTGAGTACGAGATGATGCCTTCCTACAAACCACCAGTAGGAGTTCTCCTGCGCGTACATGCGATCATATTCTTCGCTATTCATCTAATGAGACAAATTCTTTCGGGAAATATTTGAGATAAAGCGAGGTTCGGAATTATAGGCATTATCGTGCAGTAGAGCGATGGGCATCTGCTCGTGGAATGTTATAGTCGGTCACTCGGATGCGAAACAGAGTTCTCACCATCCGTATGG
>CAISOI010000363.1 GCA_903886985.1 uncultured Chthonomonas sp. | reverse complement strand
GGGCTTTGCCACCGATAGGAAACGACTATCACATAAGCTAATGGTAGGATCAGAAAGAGGGCTATCTGCTTTGGCAAGCCGTATTGCATAGCCATAAAGCAGATTACGCCCGTCAGCGCAATGATCGATAGGCTTATGGCGAGGAGATTCTGATTGGTTCGACGAATATGTCGATCAAAATAGCCAAATGACATGTGTAATCCTTGGGAAAGCAAAATGGTTTTCAGTCGGTGGTAGAGGATTCAGCATCCATACTGTTTCGACCTTCTGACAACCCCAAAAATATCATGGAATCAATGGAGGGAATAGAGATGACGCAATCTGTTAGTTTTGTTGGACTTGGATACGTTTCCATCTATGTGGAAGATTTGGCAAATGCGGTTACGTTTTACGATTCCGTATTTGGAGAACACGCGTATCAGGAAGGTGAGAATACCTTTGGCTGGAAAATCGGTACGACATGGTTGACCATGTTTGGGGCCGCTTCAGGATCGGCAAAATCAGGTAATCCTCGTGGTATTGAATTTGCAGTTCAGGTGGCAACGGCGGGAGAAGTGGATGCTCTTTATGAAAGATTGATCGCACTCGGAGCCGTGGTTTGCATGTCGCCCCAAGACACTCGCATGTACGAAGATATGCGATTTGCATGTGTCGATGATCCGTTTGGAGTACGGATAGATGTCTATTGCCCAAGTCCATAGGTTCGAAAGAACGGAAAGAGGGACGCCTAAATGAAAAGTGCGACGGAATTTACTCCGCCGCACTTAATAATATGACTACCCGTTCAATTTCCAGCCCTTACGGTACTTACGACCAATGAACTCATTGGCTTCAGGAACATTGGTAACTTTGCCAGTTGCGCTGTTATATTCCAACTTCTTCCCAACGCGATATGCGACCAGTCCGAGCAGCATCTGTTCAATCATGTTGCCGGAATATTCGAAATCACATGCGGTCTTCAAAGATGGATTTTTGCAGGCATCCAGCCACTGTTTCTGGAATTCGCCCAGATTTGGAAGCATGTCACTCTTTGCTCGCGGTTTGTAATAGGACATATCCGATTTATCAGTGAGCGGAAGGAGAATTCGCGAACCGAAGTCTGCAACAAGCGTACCCATCGATCCTTCAAACATAACCCCATGGTCAATTTTATTGAGATCGACATAGCTGCGCGGGTTCTTGGGCATTGCGCCGCCCTGATACCAGCCAACCTTCACCGGACCTCGCCAATCATTGGCAGGGTGATCAAAGAATGACGCGCATTCTACGGGTGTTACATCTGGGTTGAAGGCTTCTCCCTTTGCTTCCGCAGTTGTTGGAAGTTTGGCATCAATGGCATACCACAACAGGTCCATCGTGTGGCTGCCCATATCGCCAATTTGACCCGCGCCGAAATCCCAATACATATTCCATGAGAGACAGTTCATCCCCGATCCGCCCGCAAAATAACTTGGGCTATAAGGATGATCGCCGCTCGGTCCCAGCCAGAGGTCCCAATGGAGTCCCGTCGGGATGTTGCCCTCTGCAACAGGGTATCCAGGTCTGCGGATCTGACGATTTCCCCATGCATGGGCTTCTTCGAGCTTTCCAATGGCACCATCTTGGATCAACTCGCGGACGCGGTTGAAATTCGCAAAGGCATGGCGTTGCATTCCGACTTGCGTTGCAAGTTTCCCTTTTTTCGTCATCCAGTTTGCCCGAACAATTCGTGCTTCTTCTACGCTGATTGCCAGAGGTTTTTCGCAATAGACATGGAGGTTTCGGTTCAACGCCCAGTTCGCGATAAATGCATGATGGTGGTCCGGAGTACAGATAACCACTGCGTCCAGCCCTTTGTGATCCAGGCACTTGCGCCAATCTGTATATACTTTTGCACCCGGGAATCGTTTGAGAGCATCTGGAATACGTGCTTCGTTGACGTCACAGAGCGCTACCATATTTTCGCCTGAAAGCGAATCGTAATGGGCTTGACCGCGTCCCCATACGCCTATAAGCGCAATATTGAGCTTATCGGCAGGTAAGCGCCTTTTAGCGTGGCTGACCGTTGGCATTATTGCGAGGCTTGCACCCGCGGCTGCAGTAGTTAAAAATTCACGTCGATTCATTGGTTCCTCCTGATATTAGGACAGATCTGCATTGATGATGATTGGAAGCTAATGTTAGTTAGACTTCTACATGGTCTGGCGTTTGTCCTCCGGTGTAGAATGGATCGAATTTGATGATTCTTGAATGGGGATTTGGCGTATTCGATACAGAGTGTTCGGATCACTGTGTAAAGATGCCTTACCAAGCGATCGGCCCACGAATCCGATCCGATTTGTTGCGGAATGGTTTCGGTACT
>CAISOI010000362.1 GCA_903886985.1 uncultured Chthonomonas sp. | reverse complement strand
TTCTTCCTCAGACTGCAATGCTTCCAATGCGTCGGCAATTGGCTGAACCATCATCAGCATTCCGCCACCGCCACCGACTGGTGTATCGTCCGTCGTATTGTGTCGGTCCAGTGTGTAATCGCGAAGATTAACTACATTAATCTGTGCAATTCCATGATCCTTAGCACGCCTCATAATACTGTGGTTCAGTGCATCTTCCACCATTTCGGGGAGAACCGTAATGATGTCGATGTGAATCACAGTTGTTCGCCCACATCTTCCGCCTCTTGCCCTGGGAGAAGCCCTTCCGGCGGATCGACGGTGATTATTCGAGATGATGTATCAATCTCGATAACTATCTGCTTTACTGCAGGAATGAGAACATCGCCTACCGCGAGTAGATCGTGCCCGGGATTTGGTATGACTTTCGTCAACTTTCCAAGGGCTCGTCCTTCTTTCGTCACAACTTCCATTCCAACAAGATCAACTGAGTAGTAATCATCTTTAGGCAGTACTACTGCGTCGCTTCGCCGAACTTGAACCAGCGCATTGCGCCAGATCTCAGCTTGCTCGATCTTATCTATTCCAACAACTCGAACCAGCATTTGCCCTTTGTGAGGTCGGCAATTCTTCACTTCAAATATTCTAGAACTACCAGTGGGCAACCGCAGGCAAACTTTTTTTAGCTGTTTAAATCGCTCAGGAAAGTCGGTTAAAATCTTAACCTTCATCTCACCCAAAATACCAAAACAACCAACGACCGCACCAATTGTCCAATCCCACTCGCTGTTTGAAACGGGCTTACTCGTTTTGACGGCAGGAACCTGACTCGAATCAGCTTCCGTTATTGCAACGGACATTAAGCAGCAATCTCCACAAACACTTTTCGTGCCTCGTGAATAGCGGCGGCCTTGGTAACCGCACGAAGTGCATTTGCTATTCGACCTTGTCGGCCAATCACTTTACCCAGGTCAGACTGAGCCACATGAATCTCATAAGTCACCGAGTCGTCCGCATCGATCACTTTGATATCCGCAGCGTCCGAGTTTTCAACTAGATTTCTAACAAGATACAAGACTACATTTTTTGCAGATGCTGCGTCGTTTTGGCTCATGGAATTCGCTCTCTTAACAGTTTTGGACAGATCAACTTAGCCTACTTGGAAGCTGCGATGAATTTCTTCGGTTCCAACACTCCCTGCTTAACAAGCAACGCACGGGTGACGTCAGTCGGCTGTGCTCCAACACTGAGCCAGTACTTTACTCGCTCGACATTGATGGTAACAGCAGACTGCTCCAATAATGGATCAAAGTGACCAACGGTCTCGATGAATTTGCCATCACGCGCATTCGTGCTGTTTGCAACGACTATTCTGTAGAAAGGATGCTTTTTTGCGCCCATTCGCTTAAGACGGATTTTAACGGACAAGTAATTTCTCCTGCATAAGATCGAGTTTCGATATAAATTGCGCTCAAATTGATTGAGCGTACAACGACCACCTCATCGCAACCAAGGTGACTATGACATTTTAGGACGACATGCAACTCTTGGACAAATCGGATAGCAAAACTCTGCTATCTGCCGAAGGGCCATTTAGGCTTCTTCTTCATCTGTCCCATTCCACCAGACATGGTGCGCATCATCTGTCGCATCATATCAAATTGTTTAAGAAACTCATTTATTTCTTGGACCGACACTCCGGCACCAATTGCTATTCGTCGTTTCCGACTGCCATTCAAAAGGTTTGGATCACGCCGTTCATTGTCAGTCATCGACCGCACCATAGCAACCGTACGATCCATCTGCTTCTCAGGTATCTCTAGATCCTTAAACTGGCTCATACCGGGCAACATCTTTAGAATTTGGTCCAAGGGCCCCAAATTCCGCATCTGCTGCATCTGTTCCAGATAATCGTTTAGATCAAATCGTCCTGCACGGATATTGCGTTCAAGTTCGGCAGTCTTCTTTTCGTCAACATTCGCCTGAACTTTCTCGATTAATGAGAGTACATCTCCCATTCCGAGAATTCGTGATGCCATTCGATCTGGGTAAAAACTCTCCAGACCATCCATCTTCTCACTGACACCAACAAACTTAATTGGTATGCCAGTGACTCCCCGGATTGAGAGAGCTGCACCACCGCGAGCATCTCCGTCCAGCTTTGTCATGATGAAACCATCAACGTTCAGCAGCGCATGGAATTGCTCTGCAAAATTGACAGCATCTTGACCGGTCATTGCATCGACAATCAACAAAATCTGGGTAGGTCGAACTTCTGCCTTGACCTGCTCCAACTCGCGCATCATATCTTCATCAATATGAAGACGACCTGCGGTATCCAGAATTACTACATCATTGCCATTCTGGTTGGCAAACTCTATTGCTTTCCTGGCAATTTGAGTAGGCTTCTCTTGGTCACCCATTGTAAAGACGGGTGCCTTAACCTGCTCTCCAAGAACTTCCAACTGCTTAATTGCCGCAGGTCGGTAGACATCACAAGCGACCAGAAGAGGATTTCTCCCCTGCCTACGCATCCAGTGAGCCAATTTGCCACAGGTCGTTGTCTTACCAGAACCCTGAAGACCGCAAAGCATGATCACAGTTGGCGGACGCGGCGCGAAGGTCAATCTAGCTTCCGCATCACCTAGCAACGAGATTAACTCTTCGTTGACAATTCCAACCACTGCCTGAGCAGGATTAAGTCCTTCGAGGACTTCCGCCCCAACGGCGCGCTCTTTAACCTTGTTTACAAAATCTTTAACTACTCGGAAGTTGACGTCAGCTTCAAGCAAAGCCATACGAACTTCTTTGAGCGCTTCGACAACATCTTGTTCGCTTAGTTTGCCCTTACCCCGCAATCGGGAGAAGGCAGTTGTGAGCTTATCTGTTAGGCTCTCAAACATATCGGCTAAC
>CAISOI010000361.1 GCA_903886985.1 uncultured Chthonomonas sp. | reverse complement strand
GGCGTTACCCTGACCATGCCATCAACAGCCTGTGCCAGCGCAACATCGGTCGATCTAGGTCTCTTGGGTAGGGGCGTTGCGATTGTTGTGAAATTGCTCGCTGAAGGAATCACAACAGCACGGTTCCGATCCCCTGGTCGGACTTTAGGCTTTGTGAGCTTTCTTTGCAATTCGAGATCAGGGTCTGAAAGCCGATCTGGATTGTCAGGCACATTGGAAAGCGGACCGCCGTTCAGAGCCTCCAGTCGACTCCTTAAATCATCAGCACTCACCAAGTTTCTCCAGCAAGAAGACTATTGTTTGAACCTATTTGCGTAATCATCACCATCTAAAGCGTCGGGATATTTTCGGTGTCCGGCCACTGTTTATGCCATTCAGTTGCATGCTCGTAAGCGTTCGCGACAAGTAGAATTGCATCCTCTCGGTATAACTGACCGGTAAATTCGATCATCTGCGGATTGCCGTCCAACATTCCACACCGGGTAACTAACGTGGGATGACCGGTCAAGTTTGTATATTGCAAATTTGGACTCAGAAATGGAATGGTTACAAAACAGTCCACCGAGGAAAGCGCCGTCTGCATCTCAACCTGCAATTGTGAACGCAGTCGCATGGCGTTAATATAGTCAGCAGCAGGTATCGTCGAACCAACTCGAAAGGTATTCGGCCACGAACCTTCGCGCTGTTGCGCAAGCATGTCCAGATTGCCGCTCATGTTTAGTTTTTGGAAACTTGCAGCACCTTCAACATCTATTATCAACCCTGGCAATCCACCATAAGCTTCCGAAGGTTTCGGAAGTTCAACCGGTATCAGCTTGATATTCATCTTTTCCAAGGTGTCTCGTACTGCCTTATAAATCGGCCATCGCTTTTCGCTCTTCTCGATTGCCTGCCATGCGACTTTATCGTAACCAATTCGCAATGTCGAAAGCTTCGTTCCAGCGTCCCAGTGGAACGGGACATTCGGTACTGAAAGGTCAATGTCGTCTCTGCCATAGATAGCACTCAATACAGCTGCACAGTCTTCGACGCTTCGGGTCATCGGACCCAACTTGTCCATGGTCCACGAAAGCGCCATCGCACCCGTCCGCGGGACACGCCCGTATGTTGGTCTCAAGCCGGTGGTTCCGTTAACGGTGCTTGGGCTGACAATACTGCCGAGCGTCTCACTACCGATCGCGAAAGCTACTAATCCCGCTGCAGTAGCGCTCCCGGGACCAGCGGAAGACCCACTGGATCCTGTAGAAGGTTTCCATGGATTCCGTGTCAAACCGCCAAACCATGTGTCACCCATTGCTAGTTCACCCATACTCAGTTTTGCGACGAGAACTGCCCCCGCTTTATTCAGGCGATCCACGACTGTCGCATCGAATTTACTTATCTGCTTTTCGTAGGGTTTGGCACCGTATGTTGTGGGATAACCAGTTGCATGCAACAAGTCTTTAGCACCCCAAGGAATTCCATGAAGGGGACCACGGTATTTTCCAGAAACAATTTCTTTATCAGCTTGTTCTGCTTGTCTTAATGCCAACTCTTCGGTCAAATTGACCACACAATTCAATCGAGGTCCGAATTTCTTTAACCGAGCCAAATACATCTTGGTCAATTCTGTGGAAGTGATTTTGCGCTTATGAATTAAGTAAGCAAGCTCCAGAACCGTGTAGAATGCAACGGATTCAATATTGCCGTTATAGACGACTTCCTTCAACTTAGTGTAAGCAGGCGCAGTCGACGATCGAACCAATGGCAGCTTTGTGCCGGGAATGAGCGGATCGAAATGGAACGCTGGTTCCGTAAAATCAGAGATTTCTGCAGCTCGTATTGCCTTCAGCGAGCCTCTCATTCGCGACACCGTTCGCAGCATTAAGGTACGGTCCGCTTCTCTATAAGTCAACCCGGCAACCTTATTGGAAGCCGCAATATCAGCGATTGAAATCGCTTCCTCCCCCTGAGCAATCGCAGTATGTGAATCCGTTGTTGCTGCAACTATCGCCAATCCACCAGCCGCGACTGACTTAAACGCCGACCGACGAGTTAGTTGTCCGGATGATGTTCGGTCGATGATTCTATCTTGCATGTAAATCCTCTTAAGTATTAGGGTTGGAAGTATTGATGTTAACTTATGGCTTAGAAGCTAATTCGTCATAGTTCGGAAGTTTGATCTCGATTTTCGCATCCTTGCGCAACTCTTGCAGCTTCTTGCCGCCGCCGCCGGCCTTATCAAATAGTGCTCCATGTTCCACTTTGTCTCGTATCTTTTCCAGCGGAATATGCTCACCTTCCGTTTTACTCACCACTTTTAAGATCAGTGCTAGTTGTTTCTCAGGAGTGGGACCAGGTTGCAAGATAACCGGTGCAGATACCTCACCTACTTTCAGAGCCGCCAGCGCTTGCCGCATAGGTGGCGGTATATTCACATCTGTTGCTCGGATAGTGCCAAGATCGCCATTGTTCGCGCGCGTTGTAGGGTCTTCGGAAAACTGAGCCGCCGCTTTGTCGAATGCCATTCCTCCGGCAAGTGCCTTTTGTACCGCCTCCACGTTGGACTTGCCGGTGACGCGG
>CAISOI010000360.1 GCA_903886985.1 uncultured Chthonomonas sp. | reverse complement strand
ACACTACTAAAAGAAAATGAGGGGGCTTCCGACATCGTATCTGTTCTATCAATAGCTGATTACAGTGATAATGAGCGCACCGGCTTTACTTTGCATGCGAGCTTTTTGGACGCACCGGTTGCCTTTGCGGAGCGGCGAGGGGAGAAGTATGAACTAACCAACTCTACAATCTGGAAAGAGATTGCAGAAAAACTAGATCAAGCAAGGTTAGATGGGAAAATCGTCGTTCTTGATGAGATCGGACCTCTGCAACTCCAGGTGACTGAATTCAAAGCAGTTATTGATAAAATTATTGCGGATCCGGCATCCACACTGTTCGCCACGATCCATGAGGGAGAAGAAAGCCCCGGATTCATCGCTCAAATCAAGACTCATTATCGCGTATCTGTGAAAAAGCTTACTCCAGCCTCTTTGGATGGGTTGCACGATGACATGCGAGAGGAATTGAAAGCATCACTCAGAGTTGCGAAATTTTTACCTCGTGCTTCTTGGACAGGAGCTTAGCTATGGACTATATCAAAAAATTTTTGGGGGCGAAAGCGACCATTACTTCAAGCAAATGGGGTTTTCTAACAATGGAAGCAGCTTCGTTTACTCCTGCCGTCGATGGGGATTTGATTGTTCATTTGGGCAAGCCGCTGGAACAAAACGAACCCCTTGTTCGCATCCATTCAGAGTGCTTATTTGGTGATGTGTTTCATAGCACATTCTGCGACTGTGGAAGACAGTTGGAAATGGCGCTTGACCGAATGCATCATGAGGGAAATGGACTACTCTTCTACTTGCGCTTCGACGGACGTGGTGCTGGTCTTGCAGCAAAAGTAAGTGCAACCGCGCTAGAGGTGGCTGGAACAGACACTTACGAATCCAGGATGGCGATTGGAGTTCCCCCGGAGGGTCGCGACTTTACAGGGATTGCAAGGTATTTGCAGGGAAAGGGCATACATAAGATTCGGCTCCTGACAAATAATCCTCAGAAGTCAGAAGACCTTTCACGGAATGGCATCGAAGTGGACGTCATACCTTTGCTAATAGAATCTCCTGATGAGGACGTGCGGCGTCTTTATAGGACAAAGGCGCTGAAGTTTCACCACTCAATTCCAAGATCATGCACCTAATTTAACACTCATGGGCGTCATAACAGTTGCCTCCTTCCATAATGAGGCCCATCGGGAATAATGCATTCACCCAACTCTTGCTCCAACCCACCAAGGTCAACTTCGGGATACCACGGAGCATCCTCGAACCGATTTTTTGCGACAAGCTGCCAGCAAATAATTAATATGAGCACAGTAAAGAGTTTGCATGACTTCATCACGTTTGTTCGCAAAGGTCAGCCGGACATAGCGACTTTCATCTACCGAGGACAACCCGCAGCACGCAGATCTCCGGAAGGCAGTGAGTTTGAAACCCTTCTAGTGCCATCATTGTATCGGCAGCACCTGCGTAATGGAGGAAGTTTGGCGGACCTTGAAACACGGTTCCTTTCCGATTTTCACCGAGAGGCTCAATCACACATGTCACACGCCCCCTCTACGGACATTGAATGGATGGCTCTCGCGCAACATCATGGTCTTCCGACTCGGCTTCTGGACTGGACCATGAATCCGTTAGTGGCTCTCTTCTTTGCTGTTGAAAACACGTTAGCCGATTTCGATGCCCATATATACAAAGGTAAGGTATACGACGTTCAGATTTACGATTACGAAAGTGAAGACGATGCCAACTCGAATGAGTCCGAACCTCCATTTAAATTTTATATGCCTAGATATTTTGATAGACGTTTGGAAGCGCAATCATCATGTTTCACGCTGCATCCGCTCATTGAGTTTTATGAGAAAGAGAAATTCTATCACCATTTTTCTAACATTCTTCCGAAAGAGCTTGGGGTTTTAAGATGTACTGTACCAAATCGGCGATTCGGGGCGATCAAAGCAGAGCTGCTGGAGATGGGAGTCTCCTACAAAACCATGCTTCCTGGCCTTGATGGAATATGCAAGACAATCCGGTATCAGAACACCGCAGAAATGTTGCCGTTGTGCGAGCCATTTTCTATACCAACAACGGAATAACCAAATTAGCTGTTGCTGCGATCTCCCGCCACGGATGTCGTATCTTCTCAAGATTTTGTGCCTCGTCAGCAGAATTTGTGTGTTGAAGGAGGTTCCGGAAGTGACCCAAGTGTATGATAAAGAACGAGTTTGAGGATGTTGAAGGAGCGGTGGCCAAAGCTACGCGCAAGCTCAACTCTCGCTTT
>CAISOI010000359.1 GCA_903886985.1 uncultured Chthonomonas sp. | reverse complement strand
TTTAACTCTTTACTGAGAGTCTAAGCAATATGGCTCAGCTACAAAATAGAAGATGCACATTCGAGAATGGTTTCACATTGATTCAATTGACATAATTTTGTATAACAGTTACAATATACTAGAGTATATTGTAAGTAGAACTGTGAGTCATGGGTCCGATTGCGAAGAAAGATGAGTACATTTCTCAATCGGTCACCAGAATCTTGTAACTCGTTACATCGATTTTATATTTGTTAAGTTGAAGCGTTCGTCATAAACCTGTGTAGTGACTTACGATATTGGTTGAAGTCCTTTGCCGGTCCCGAATACAGATCGATATACAGGACTAATTTGTTCCGCTATACCTTAAGGAGCCTTCAATATGAAGCAACGGTACCTAACCGTCCCTGCCATTCTTCTTGCGCTTGCCGCTGTTGCGAGTATGAGCCCGAATTTAACATTGGCTCTTACCAGCACTCACAGAAACAACTCTGGATCAACTAAAGCCAAAGCGATTGATCTGACGACTCGGAAAGTTGTTGAAGTAGGTGCAGGATCGCTGCGCAATCCCGCTGTTTCTGCTTATTTGCCTACTTCGAGAACTTTGGATATCAGAAAGTTTGCCGATGCGAAGGATATCTTCCGAATTTTGGAAGGCAAAGTAGAAGAGTCCGAAGAGAGTGCCAAGGAGCATGACCTCGGTGTTGGGATGATTGCAGTTGGGGGCGAAAAGGAAACCGGCGGATTAGATGCGATGGGAGCCTACCTTTACTGGTTTACCCCTCGAGCATTCCCGAATAATCGTATAGACGGTTCTGCGTACCAACGTGCATTCGCTCAACGTGACAAGATGGCCCCTGCTCCTGGTGGCAAAAAGAGTTCTGGTGGAATTGGTACTCTTGGCTTAACGTCCAACTGGCAGTACATCGGTCCGAACAACTATTCGTCTTACAATGGTCCGAATACAGGTCGTGTTAATGCAATCGCCTACGATCCTATTGTTCCCACCACTTTTTATGTTGGATCTGCTGGTGGCGGAATCTGGAAAACAATTGATAATGGACTCACTTTTGCTCCGCTGAGTGATACATGGAAATTTCTAAATGTCACTTCAATTGCTATCAATCCTAAAAATACCAGCATCATATATGTTGGTACCGGGGATCTTAACCTCTATCCCTACAGCTTTGGTTTAATGAAGTCTATTGATGGCGGACAAACATTTACTAACATGGATACCGGAAACCTTGGTTCCATGACCATCATGTCAGTTTTAGTTGATCCTGAAACCCCGAGCATTGTCACTGTCCTTGCAGACGACTACAACAACGGCGGTGGTGCAATTTGGCGCAGTACCAATTCCGGAAGCACATTTACAAAGGTAACAACAACTGCAAACGGTGCATTGCCGAATTCAGTCTGGCAGAGCGGTGGCATCAGCATTATTGATGACAACGGCGGTCGTTTCTATTATGCGGTTGGTCAAGCGAATGGGGCGTCTCCAGGTGAATTCTGGCGATCCGCCGATCGTGGCAAGACTTGGTCTAAATTATTACCACCTTGGAATACCGCGAACCCAATGCTCCCAGTCGCCAGCGTTGTTCTAACGGCATCCCCAACCAACAAGGATGCTGTATATGTTGTGGTCTTTTCGCAACAACTTACTACAATTCAAAAGCACGTTTTGAAAAGCGCCGATGCTGGAACTTCTTGGACCGATATCACTAATGGTATCGACAATGCGGATTGGAGTCAGGCATGGTACGACATTTTTGTCTCCGTAGCAACTTACTTTGACCCTAGCAACTTTGGCTTGCCACGAGATATTCCTTTCGTAGGTTTGATTGATCTCCTCGGTTCGCCGGATGAAGGATTTACATGGCCATCTGTCGGGTTTGTCTATACAGCTACTTCCAAAATCCATCCTGACCAACATGCGCTTACATTACATCCTACGGATGCAACAGAAGCCCTGCTTGGAGATGACGGCGGATTGTACCGGGTTACAGGAATTGGTCCCAGCACTGCGAATTTCAAGTTCACTCCACTTAGTAATGGCCTCGGAATTACTCAGGTTTACCGATTGGCAGCCAGCACCAGCAACCCGGACCAAGTTATGGCTGGATTGCAAGATAACAGCACGCCGAATTCCTTTGGAGACCTTCAAAATTGGAAGGGTGTTTACAGTGGTGACGGTGGCTACTGTTCCATCCATCCATTAAACTCGCTAATTCAGACGGCTTCAGCCCAAGCTCAATCAGGT
>CAISOI010000358.1 GCA_903886985.1 uncultured Chthonomonas sp. | reverse complement strand
GAGCACTAAAACGAACAGAGCCTCAATAGATTTAATCATTGGGCAGCACACGTGGAGGCATTTTCATTTTTGTGATCTTCTCCACATATCGAATCTCGCTCTGAACTTTTAACGGTAGATCTTTAGAACGTTCAAATTCTGCCATCGATTGGTTGTATATCACACCCGTATTCAATGTAGCAATGAGTACTGCAGCATATGCCAGCGATATCTTCGCAGCCTTTAGCAATCTCGAAGTGAATTCCTTTCTGCGCCAAAGTGCAAAAGCGATGGAGCCGATTACGACTATGGCCGGAACCGTAAGACCCATCGCCATGTGAATAAGCTTGTAGACTGTCTCGCTTTGTATCTCGATAAGTTTGGTAACCAAATCGCCACCCAATTTATCGTCAAAAGAGCGAAGAAATTTAATGGAGCCCAAAATCGGCTGTGAATACCGGGTAAAGACGAAGAGCCCACACAAGAACAGAGTCATCAACGGTACGACATAGAGAATTGGGACGTTTGGCTTCAGTCCGACTAGGTTCCGACATTGCATCCGCCAGGCAACAAATGAGAAAATGGCAAGCAACACAACTGTCCACATGAAGTTGGGTGCGAGGATAGCAGTACCGATATTTGAGAACACCAATGTTCTCATAGTTCTGTTAGTCCGGAAATCATCCAGAGTAAGGTATTTTTGAATTGCCGCTTTGGTAGCCTGAACCGCTTGGGTCTCCTGATAATATCGTGACGCTTCCTCGCCAGCTCCTATTCCGTTTAGGTAATCAATATATCGTGCGGTAGTTGACTTTCGCGGTACATTGGCTGCAGCCTGTTTTTGAAGTGGATCAGATGGTTTATGCATTGCTGCTAAAGAACCAAATGCGCCTCCGACCATGTTGCCTGTAATTGACTTGGAACTGGTTCTCATGAGTGACCCGACAGTAAGGATATCCTTCCTTATCGCCAGTCCGCCTTTAATATCACCCTTCTGCTCTCGCTCAATGGAGAGCCCGCCGAGTATTCGAGCTACTTCCCGAAATCTTGAGCCAACTAAGTAATCGCTGGTTATCAATAAGACTTCATGATTGAAAATGCCCCTATCCATAGTTGTCTCAAGATGAAGCGTCCATCGTCCTGGGCCTGAAAAATTGCCGTATTCATCATATTTTGGGCAATGTGCTGCCAGGTGAAATTCTCGCAAAGCCTCATCATCCTTGCCAACTCCAAACAATAGACAGGCGACAATTACATGAAAGAACGCATTTTCAGGATCTACTTTGATTCCCTTTCGTGCAATTTCGAGCCGCCGGTTCACTTCGGTAACCAATTCGTTCCACTCTTTCGGTGAAGGAAATGACTTGCGGTTTTTCTCATATATTTCCGGTTGAATAAATTTCCACGCCCGATGGGTCGGGAATTGGAACTTCATAGATTGGGTCAAAAGGCTGGCATAAAGTTCTGGACGGTTAGGAAACAGTGAGAGTAGGCGTCTCTGCGTTGCTTCGTCGATCTCATTCGATCCGAACCATTCAGAACCACCTTTCAAAGAATTCGCAACGGCAATTTGTAATGGCAGGTCGTTTGGGTTGTCTTTAGCGATGCGGTTGAGTGTAGTCCTGGATTGTTCTTTGTCTTCCGGACTCATGTCGTAGGTGAAATAGGTTGGTTTGGCATACAGAAGGTCGGTCAACTGTACTTTGGCGATCCATCGTGTGTTTGGCGCGATGAACGATATTGCCCAAATGGCGATTGCTAGACATGAGACGCAAAGCGGCGAAGTCAAGAACTTTCGTAGTTTCATTTCGAAATCTCCTGCCCAACGGGCCATATTAGGTGATTTCTTTCAGCCACATATTTCAATTCGTTGATACTCGCTTTGTGGAGTTGGTTAATGCACTCTGGCTCTACCTGGTTTGTGCGAAAAACAATACCCACATAGAGAACGGTGAGGGCAATAAGAATTGTCGAGAAGGCGCGACCACTGTGTGCCACCAATCTCTGTGACACCGGTAATCCTCTGGGACCAATGATGGTTCTTACAAGGACAAAAACGAAAGTTGCGCAGACAAAGCCCCCAGCAAGATTGATAACGCCATGTTTGAAAAATATTGAAACATCACCTGTTAGTGATTGCATGAGATGCTCGCCTACGGAATGCGCGTATTCATCCGATTTGAGGAGATCAAGAGGATTTATTCCATCTAGCGCAATACATAACGACGACGCTGTGGCACAAATCACAAACAGAGACCATGTGATGAGTGGATGTACCCATCGCTTCGTTGGGGATAACTTATTCACAAGTGCACTTGATAACATGAACAGCAGTATAATTACTGTCGCCATTCCTATTGCAAGCAGTAGAGCCGTCCCCAGGTACCAGTACGGCAGGACGTTCGCAGCTATCGAACTGATAGGTAAGTCCGCCCTGAGGTTCCTAATGAACGTTTCGGACTTTCTACACTGATCAAACTGGTTCTTGAATTCAGCAGTAAGATCAGAGTGTCCGGTCCTTCTTAGGAATTCCGCCAAACGCACTTCATTGCGTGCCAAACGTTCTTCCGAAGTGTTCAGGATTTGATCCGGGACAAGTACCAATGGGCGATTAATGAGCACACTTTTCCAACATATCCGACTTCCGACCACGACGCCATAATAGGTGGTTGATTTGTCCCTGAGAAGTGCACCGATTTTAAGTATATCACGGCGGATTCTGATCCCATTCTCAACGACTCCTAGACGTTCGCATTCCTTTGCAATAAATAGTGCTATATCGCACGCTTTTGAGAATAGAGCATAGTGTCCATATACGATAGAAGATGTACTCGCGGCTGCGTTCAATACGCTGGTGTGCGGGTATATCGTGTTGATAAGGCGATATTCACCATCGTTTAGTGCTCCAATGTAGTCATCATAAATTGTGCACTTCGCGGCATTGCTAAATTCTGTAAGCGCCAAAGTGTCTTCACTTATGCCAAATAGAGCGGCTGCACGCGCCAAATGAAAGTAAGCATTTTCCGGATCAATCCTAATTCCCATTTCAGAATATTTGAGCACGTTGGCAATATGAAATTGTCGACGGATGCGTACTTCCTCCGGTAAATCAATCGGTGGTTCATGGTTGAAGGATCGATTCACCTCCTTGCTATATTGAGGGCGTATCTCTAAAAGGTTGCCTTGGCTTGATCGTCCCACAATTGCCGCAATGATTGCCGGACTGTTAGGAAATCGCTGCAATAACTGCGTCATATGACTAATAACTTCAGTCATTTGCTTACCCGCTATTGCAGGTTGGTCTCCAAAGTGGTCCACTACCGCCAGCTGGTAATTCAGATCGTCCGGCCTTTGTTTTGCAAGAGAATTGAGAAAGATGGAAGACTGCAACGGTTGTACGGACCTTATCCGGTCCTCAAAAACTTCAATGGGATACACTCGTGAGGTCAAAAAGAAGGACACATGATTGTCAACGATCCAACCCGTTGGTGGAAGAAATCGGATGAAAAGTAGGCAGACGACGGCAAAGAAGATTGCTCTGCTTGCGTTGGGAATAATTGGACTTTTAGCCAAAGGTGTTGCTCCCATAGAGCTGTCACAGTTTAGGGGTCAATCGAAATGCATCCTAAGTCAATATAGTACTACTATTCTTATATGGTTCGCCTTGGTTGCGGTTTCAAGGTGTACCGCTCTCTAAAAATATTTCAAAAAACTTTGCCACAACCTTTCCGGATTCTCCAACCTCAAACGAGTAGTTAACTGTAAGCACAAAACATCCAGTCGTCGGACCGATCAACCGACGCCCTGAACCGGGACTCAATTTGGTGCGGCCGCATCAAGTTGTATCCAACCGTGCTTATAGGGGCTGACATTATGCCCGCCAAAAACCAAGCACAACTAAATACGTACCGGTGAAAAAGCAAGATGAGGAGATTGCGCAAGCGCACCCATTCTCCGATTCATCCATTCCCAAAGAAGAAAGGAGCACCATGCATGGCAAATTAACAACTAAATACGTACCAGCGAACAACGAGATACAGATTCGGGCAAGCGCACCCATTCTCCTATTCCTCAGTTCGCCCATTAAAGCCGTAAAACGGGCAGACCAGGCATTTCCATTCCTGTCACTGCCATCGCCACACCGAGTCGATTTGGTTATTGAGGAATCGTACGCAGTTTCTCCTAGATATATAGTATGTTTAGGATTGAGACGGCGAATCTCGCGGCATCATGTATCACGACTCAGACTGCAAGTTGCTGGGTGTCAGTCTGTTAGCCAAAAATGGCAGTTGATGATGTACGCGACTAAT
>CAISOI010000357.1 GCA_903886985.1 uncultured Chthonomonas sp. | reverse complement strand
TCTTTAGATTCACTTTCGGTCGGCTCAAACATCATTGTGCCGGGTACCGGGAAAGAGACCGTGGGAGCATGAAAACCGTAGTCCATCAACCGTTTGGCGACATCTTCAACCTCGACACCCGAGTTCGTCTTAATTCCTCTCAGGTCTAGGATGCATTCATGCGCTACAAATCCATTGGCGCCTTTATACAAGACTGGAAAATATGGGTCAAGCTTCTTAGCTACATAATTCGCGTTTAACAGAGCGACCTCCGTAGCCATTTTGATTCCCTCCGCACCCATCATCTTGATATAATTGTACGAGATTGGCAAAATACTTGCACTTCCATAAGGAGCTTCTGAGACTAATCCAATTCCTCTATCACCTCCAGTTTTCACCAACGGGTGAGTTGGCAAAAACGGAATTAGGTGCGACGCAACACCGATGGGGCCCATTCCCGGTCCCCCACCACCATGCGGAATACAGAACGTTTTATGCAGGTTCAAATGACAGACGTCAGCGCCAAAATCTCCTGGTCTACATAGTCCAACTTGGGCATTCATGTTAGCGCCATCCATGTATACCTGCCCGCCATGCGTATGTACGATTGAACAGATCGTCTTGATTGATTCCTCGAAGACGCCGTGTGTACTTGGGTAAGTGACCATGAGAGCAGCAAGATTGTCAGTGAATTCATTTGCGCGAGCCTCAAGGTCAGCAACATCAATGTTTCCGGAAGGATCAGTCTTAATAACTACAATCTTCATGCCTACCATTGCCGCAGATGCAGGATTGGTACCATGTGCCGACTGAGGAATAAGGCAGACATTTCGATGCCCCTCTCCCCTGTCCGAATGGTACTTTCGAATTACCAACAACCCGGTGTATTCGCCTTGACTACCAGAGTTGGGCTGCAACGAAATCGCATCGAATCCCGTGATTTCACAGAGCATGGCTTCAAGCTCTGTCAACATCTCACGATAACCTTCTGTTTGATCTAATGGCGCAAACGGGTGTATGCCATTTACTTCGGGCCATGTGATTGGGATCATCTCAGCGGTTGCATTCAGTTTCATAGTGCAAGAGCCAAGTGGAATCATGGAATTTGCAAGGGATATATCCATATTGGTCAATCGATTCATATATCTCAACATTTCAGTTTCAGATCTATGAGAATGAAAGACCGGATGTTCCAATATGGGTGTTGTACGGATTAGACCCTCAAGAATCGGGTCCGATACTTGCGATAACTCAATACCTATTCCACCAAATACGCCGAGGATCGTATGAATGTCACTTTCAGATGTTGTCTCATCAACAGAGATGCCTATTTGTGTCGATGAAATTTGTCGAAAATTCAAAGATTGCGATACCGCAGCAGCAATGTATTTATCGGCATCTGAAGTCTCAATAGTTATGGTATCAAAAATTGTCGCATCAGACACGTTGATCCCAAGTTGTCTTAGACCTTGTCGAAGCTGGTGGGCACGAAGTCTCACACGATTTGCAATCTCAACCAATCCAGAAGGACCGTGATAGATTGCATAGAAGCTCGCGGCGACGGCAAGCAATGCCTGTGCCGTACAAATATTGCTAGTCGCTTTTTCTCTTCGAATGTGTTGTTCCCGCGTCTGCATGGCCAGCCGAACCGCCGGGTTACCTTCTGCATCCTTTGAAACTCCGACGAGACGACCAGGAATCTGCCTTTTATGTGCATCTTGTGTCGCAAGATAGCCGGCATGTGGTCCGCCATAACCAAGGGGAACCCCAAATCGCTGCGTGTTGCCAACAACAATATCAGAACCCAATTGACCCGGATCAGCAAAAATTGTCATTGCAAGAATGTCGGCGGCTACAACGGAAAGTGCGTCCGCGTTATGGGTTTTTTGTATGAAATCTGTGTAATCGTGGACGGCACCCGTGGTAGTCGGATATTGTACAAGCGTGCCCGCGACCTTTTGGGAGAAATCAAATGTTCGGTGATCACCAACAATGATAGGAATTCCGAGTGGTTCTGCCCGAGCTTGGACTAGGGCAATTGTTTGCGGGTGACAATCTTCAGATACAAAGAATACTCGATCATGACCCTTTATATTCAGGCACATTGCGAAACCTTCGGCAGCCGCTGTAGCTTCATCCAACATCGAGGCATTAGCGATTTCCATGCCGGTTAAGTCCATAACCATAGTCTGGAAATTTAAAAGTGCATGCAATCTGCCTTGAGAAACTTCCGCCTGATACGGTGTATAGGGAGTGTACCAACGTGGATCTTCAAACAGGTTTCTTAAGATAACTGGTGGAGTATAGCAGTCGCTGTATCCAGTACCAATATATGATTTGAACACTCTATTTTTCGACATAGTAGTTTTGAGAGATGCCAAGGCCTGTTGCTCGGTAAGTCCATCACCAAGAATTTTCTTATCGAGAGGCTTTACCAATCGAATGGACGCTGGAACGGTACCAGCGACAAGTTCGTCAAGAGAAGAAAGTCCTAGTGAGGACAACATTGTACTTATATCATTGTCACGGGGCCCCAAGTGTCTGGAGACAAAATTATCGGTTGAACTGTTCATTTGAAAATCCTGATTGTATTGTCGAACTATTTGGAAAGAGATAGGGAGGAACAAGAGTACATCACAATAACATGCCAGGAAACCTTATCAGGAGTTCCTGGCAGTTAGGGCTTAAACCAATTTAGTGCGCAGATTCTAGGAGTTTGTCGTAATCTGCTGCATCAAGCAATCCTTCTAGTTCAGCGCTATTGGAGAGTTTAATCTTTACCATCCAACCACCTTCATACGGATCCTGATTTACGACTTCAGTCGTGTCTGTGATTGACGTATTTGTCTCGATGACTTCACCTGATACGGGACTATAGAGATCGGAAACGGCTTTAACGGACTCAACAGTCCCAAACATTTCTTCTTTAGCCAAAATTCTACCAGGTTCTGGAAGTTCCAAATAGACGATATCGCCGAGTTCTGCTTGTGCATGATCGGTGATTCCAACAGTCGCTATATCCCCATCAACTCGTAACCATTCGTGTGATGAACTATATTTTAAATCCGATGGTGCGGACATAAGAACATTCCCCTTATCTGTGAATTAAACTTTAAGCAAATCTTTTTTCGGAACAACCGTGACATCAAATAGGTTAGTTCGAATTTCAACTTTTAGTACCGTACCCGGAGTATTGTATCCATCGTTGACATATGCCATACCAATACTATGACCAGTTGTGGGGGAAAATATTCCACTTGTAACCGTCCCTACAAGCTCGCCATCACAAAGCAAATTATACCCTTGCCGGGGAACGATCCTCTCTCCAAGCTTGATGCCTACGAGCTTTCTACCGGCACCATCCGCTTTTACTTTGGTGATAACATCTGAACCTGTAAATTGACGCCCATCCAACTTAACTACCCACATTAAAGCCGCCTCAACAGGTGTTGTAGTATCATCTATCTCGTGACCATACAGTGGATAGCCAGCCTCAATTCGCAACGCATCACGAGATCCCAAACCACACGGTGCGGCACCATTTTCAATCAACAAGTTCCACAGCGCATTTGCTTCACCTGAACTTACGATAATCTCGAAACCATCTTCTCCGGTATAACCCGTTCGGCATAAAATTGCGTCAATACCACCAATGGAGTGTTCAAGATATTGAAATCGGGATACTTTAGAAAGATCAGCTCCTGTAAGCTTTCCGACCAACTCAGGAGCGTTCGGGCCCTGTACCGCGATCATCGCGGTTTGTGAGGTCTGGTTATCAAGCGTGACCCCCTCCGAAAGTTTGGAAGAAAACCACAAAAGATCTTTATCCGTATTGCCCGCGTTTATTACGACCATGAACTCTTGATCAGCGATACGATAGACGATGATATCATCTATGATTCCGCCTTCGGGATTGGTCAAAAGTGAATAGTGTGCATTTCC
>CAISOI010000356.1 GCA_903886985.1 uncultured Chthonomonas sp. | reverse complement strand
ATTTGCGTTCATTCAATAATCTCAATCCTCGAGCTTCAATCTCTTACGTCACCAGCCCGGAGTTCAAATGGTTTCTTGCACTTGCCCAAGACAGTCACGTTGAGACATTTTTGAGAGGAGTAGATGGAAATTACCGAGAATTGGTTTTCGTTTTACTGGATGAGGCTAAGAATGACATCGAAAATCAGACTAACCGAATCAAAAATCTGGAATTCGAGCGAATAGATCGCATGCGCTCAAAGGTTAATCGATTTTCACAACGGAGACTGGAATTCGTGGCTCGTTCATTCGTCGAAATGGAAGGGTTGGGGTCTTTCCTAGTTGAATACCTCCCCAGCGTCGGAGGTAAAACAACCGTGGTGTCTATGACCAGATAAATTCTAAAGAGCTTAGGCGTCAGATTATTGCCGACTAATTCTGTTTGTATTCAATCGTCATTGCAAAGCGGACGAATCGATCGCCATTAGCAGTACCTACTTTGGAGGGCCGATGGGACTTACTCAAACCCAGATTGACGCCATTGAAACTACCGACACCCATTTGCAAATTATTGCGTGCGCGGGCTCCGGCAAGACCGATGTGGTTTCTCGGCGAATTGCGCGAATCGTGAAACTCGGGCTTGCAAAACCAGAGGAAATTGTCGCCTTCACCTTCACAGAGAAAGCTGCGGCAGAACTTAAGGAGCGTGTTTACAAGTACATTTCCAAAGAAGTTGGCAACACCGAAGGTTTGGCAGATATGTTCATTGGAACAATGCACGGCTATTGCCTTGAGCTGCTTCAGACCTACGTTCCAGAAGTATTCAAATTTTCAGTTCTTTCAGAAATTCAAGCCAAATTGCTTGTTAACCGTTTTAGTAATCAATCTGGCCTAACGACTTGTCCCACGTATTCACCAGGGACTCCGGTTTTGCGCAAGTTCATTGGGACACGTCTGTATATGAGTGCACTTTTGATTTACCGGGAAGATAACGTCGATGAGAGTTTGATCCCCATTGGTTTCAAGGAATCGCTCTCGTCATATTTATCACTCTTGGATCGCCACTCTTATCTGGATTACACAGACATCTTGACCAGGGCCATCGACTCGATTGCAGTCGCTAGTCCAACCAACTTGAAAGCGCTCTACGATCGCGTCCAGTCGTATAAATTTATAACGGTTGACGAGTATCAAGACATAAACCCAATCCAAGAAAAGCTTGTCGATGCCATCACCAAGAACAAGGCAAAGCTTTGTGTGGTTGGTGACGACGATCAAACAATTTATCAGTGGCGAGGCAGCGAAGTGGAAAATATCCTAACCTTTGCGAAACGCAAAAAGAAGGTCACCCAAGTAATTCTTGATGACAACTTTAGATCTTCAAAGGGCGTGGTGGATGTAGCAAAGATTATCGCGAGCAATATTGACCCTGCGATTCGCCTTCCTAAAGAGATGAAGGCCAGCGGACATCAAAGCTTCGAGCGCGGAGACATTCTCAATCTCGATTTTGCTTCACAACAGGCGGAAGCATCCTGGATAGCAGGCAAGATCCAGAGCATGGTAGGCATCGCATTTAAAGACTCTCCAGATGCAGAGCCGAGGGGAT
>CAISOI010000355.1 GCA_903886985.1 uncultured Chthonomonas sp. | reverse complement strand
GAACGAAGGATCCGATGATGTCAACAACATCACTGCGGTCTCTAATCTCCTCTTTGTCAGCCATATTTACGACCTGTTCATTATAGAAAATTGTAAGGGTAGCGGATTATTATCCGCTACCCTCGGAATTACTTATTGTGTTTCGAGTACGACGTTGAAGCTTAGTTGTCTGCACTCATTGCAGCACCACCGCCGCCACCGCCACGTCGTTTGCCGCCCATAGGACCGCCGCTCATACCCATGCCGCCCATTTTGCCACCCATTGGTCCGCCCATGCCCATTCCGGCTCCAGCAGTGCCGCTCTTGAGAGCAGGACCACCAAAGTCACGAATTTGTGCTCGGTCGGTAATTCCGACGGTAATTCCGACAACTTTGTAGTTCTTGTCGCCCTTACCTTCAAATTGGAACAAAACGTTTCGGTCTTTGCTGTAATCAAGCGTCATGGTACCGTTGGTAAGGTCCTTTTGAACATTAGCAGTCCAACCGTATTTATCAAAAATCTTGCCAAGGGAATCACCCAAAGTTACTTTTTGAGCAGTTGTAGCAGGTCCACGACGTCCAAAGGACTGAACTTGAATGACACGTCCATCTTTATTAAAGAGGAAGTAATCCGTCACTGGGCCTTTTTCATAAACCCAAGTAACTTCGCCATCGTTTCCGTCGCCCTCAGAGGATGCACCGCCGCCAAAACCCGCACCGCCGCCGCTGCCGCCCATCATGCCCTGAGACATTCCGCCTGAGCCCATACCGCCGGCAAAAGGACTACCGCCGCCGCCCTTATCCATTCCCGTCATTGCGCCGCCGCCCATGCCTTGGGACATACCGCCTGAGCCCATCATTCCGCTCATTCCTGGCAATGCACTCTTACCGCCCATTTTGCCCATGGACATGCCGCCACCCATGCTGGAAGTTCCCATACTGGATGGAGCGCCCATTCCGCCGCCCATTGCTGAACCGCCGGCTGCAGCCGAACCACCACCACTTGGGGAGGTAACCGCGCCAATCTCGATGCGGGTAGGCTGTCCGTAAAGCTTCATAACATCGGACCAGCGGTTCCACATTCTTACTTTGAGCAATTCTTTTTCATGTTGCTCGGTCTGCGCATTCGAAAACGCAGGTACGATTGCAAGCAGGCCGACAGCCATTAGACCAGCAGCTCCGCAAAGTGATCTTCGCATTGAAACCCCTCCGTAAATAAAGGACATTGACACATGTCGCGTCCTTATAGACAATTTTACACCAGACTGGTGTAAGAATCCTGCAATTTGAACAATTTCTCTCAAGAGAATCTTTACACTGGCAAAGAAGTCTCTCAAAACCTTTAATTTTTAACCGCTGCACCATTCACTGGAATCAGCGATCTCTGCATATTGACGGCGTTCGTCGAAGACTTAAGTCTTCGTTCCATCAACTGCTCAATGGTGACGAATCCAAACCCGCGCCTTCTCAAACCCTCAACAATTTTGGGTAGACCATCTATGGTCGTCATTCTGCCGTTGTGAAGCAGGATGATGGCACCCGGTGATGCTTTTTGAACAACATATTCAACTAACTTATCAGGGCTGCCGTTTTCCAACGACTCACCATCCACCGTCCACATACAGGGTGTTAATCCCCATCTTCCGGCAGCTGCGACGACATCATTATTGATGTTTCCTCCTGGCGGTCGGAAAAAGTGCATCTTCTTACCAGCAATCGACTGCACTGCATCATTGGTCTTCAACAGCTCCCGTTCCACCGATTTGATCGATATGGCCGCCAGATTCGGATGGGTGTAGCTATGATTCTCAATTTCGAAACCTGCTTCTACAATCTTTCTACAAGTATCGGGGTTTGCCGATACATGTCTTCCGATCACAAAGAAGGTTGCTGGAACTCTCAATTGCTGTAAAGTCCCAATCAGCTTTTCGGTTAATCCCGGTTTCGGACCATCGTCGAAAGTGAGCGCGACTACTTTCTCTTCTGGATCTCCGCGCCATATTGGCGGATATGCTTCACAAGGTCCAATGGCCTTCCACAGATTCAGCGTGTCTTTGAAATCCGGCAAAATAGCGGCACTTTGTCCGATCAATTTCGCTGCAGCAGTTACATTACCAACTGATCTCGCTGCCAAGGCTCCGTGATAAGCCATACACTGCCGGCTCGGCTTGATCATTAATATCTGCCAGATTGCGAGCCTTACTTGTTCACTCCTCGAAGTCTCAGGTGTAACCAGCGCTGGCGCATCTGAATTGGCGGTGCGAAGATCGCGCTCTGCTCGATTTGTTACTCGCCCTGCCCGATCGTAAACAATTATCTCGACTTTGTGCAGTCCGTTGGTGACACGTGCTGTGTTCCAAACATACTTATATGGCTGAGTATTGATTACTCCAGTGAAAGCCCCGTCAATCTTAAAAACGACATACCCTGCATCGCTCACATCGTCTGGCGAGAGCGTGACAGTTCCAGAAATAACTTTCTCCAGTGGAACTGCTCGATTCTTTGACAATCCAAGACCTGTCGGTAGAGATGCCGCAAACCGAAATGGCCCTTTTGCATCAAACGTCATCAACAGTCCGGTGAATTCTGAATATCTGTCGCCCGTCAACTGGTCCAAAAGCTGCTCACAGTCAACGATAGCCTGTGACATACGCCCTGCTCGATAGTTGTTCATCGCGCCTATCGCCTTTGCGGATGGGGCATACGCTTCCGGTACAAAAACAGGATTTCCGCTTCCTGTTAGACCGTTCAAATTTTCAATGTACCGCTCTAAAATATCGCATGCTGCTTTGTCGCCATTTCGACTTGCAATTTGAGCCAAGTCAAGAGCGTGAATGCGCTCGCCCTTTTGCAGATCAATTACACTCCGACCATAGGTCGCCAGACTATCGTCCGGCATTATTGTCTGCGCAGTTCCGAACTCAGACGTTGCTCCTGAGATATCTCCGGTCATCAATAAGATGGCGCCCGCAATATCGTGCAGAAGCGAACTTCCAGGATCCCGATCTATTGCACCTTTTGTTACTTCAGCGGCAGACGCTATGTCTCCGTTTCGTATCAGGCGTATCGCAGATTCTGCGCTATCGATTGAAGAGGTCTGTCTCTGACCCACTACGGGACTTGTCGCGATTGCGCCAAGACAAACAATGAGCGAACCAGTTTTAAACCATGTTCTGTAAAGCAATTTAAAGGACATCCTTTTGACGAATGAGCATCAAACAAGGTTACATGCTCACATTACTACCTTCCAAACTTTCACTCAAACTCCATGCCGCACTACATGCCTATCACAGAAACTGCATGACAAGAAGTTAGAAGGATCACACAAGTTGCAAGTAACAATTATACCTGAGCAATCTTTTCTGACCCTTTCACATGGGTCTTACAAGAGGCATCCCTTCGAGTTCGACACTACGCAAATAATCGCCGTGCGCAGATTAATTGTCGGCTATAAGTTTCATCGGTCAGTGGAGTAATTGCCACGCCGAGATCGCTAGAAGCATGTATAAATCGTCCATCACCCTGTGCCATTCCTACATGAGTAATCCCTCTACCGCGAGGGTCACTGTCTCCTTTGAAAAAGAGTAGGTCGCCAGATTTCAATTGATCTAAGGGCACACCGTGAAACTGTGATGAAGCGGCTTGAAGATAGGCGTCCCTTGGAATGATTTGTCCGCAGAGCCAGTAAATTCTCTGTACGAACCCCGAACAATCGATGCCAAAGGTGGTTCGCCCGCCCCATAAGTAGGGTATGCCAATAAAAGCGCGCGCTACCAGTGTTAAATTGGGTCCGATGTGATCAGCAGATGGATAGTCAGGGACGATCAGTGTGTTCGATTCAATATACGCCGCTGAATTGTCCGGCAGGTTAATTTTGGTGAAGCCGGTCTCATTCCCTATTTCTGCGACTTCCACCGTTGTTCCGATGGTTAGAAGTGTGACCCGCTCTGAACGCACGCTTTCACGACTGAAGAGCGGCTGCAATAATGTTGTTACCATCGCGGCACGATCAGGTGCGGGATACCGTTCACCCGTTTCTTGAACGACTAGTCGGTCTGACTTTGCCCATCCCTCATAACCATCCGGCGTCTTAATTTTGGTAAACGCATCCACCACATCCAAGATCTCAACGGTCTCACCAAAAATGGCCTGACTTGTCAGTTCCGATTTGGAATTGGCATCTGCACGCATGGCCACCACGTTGTATGCAATAACCGCTTTTCCGTTTTGCACGGTCTTCTCCTCAAAAATTTCCTTGCTCATTATACTGGGTTACGCCATTCCCGATGATTCATTTCGATGTATAAAACCGTGACCGAGTGTTGTAAAGGACTATGTGAAACGTCAGTCATGACTATCACAGCAAACTAATTGGATACTCACTCATAACAGGTGATCAAAGAGAATGAATATGAAGGTTCTAGAAAAGAAGCACCCAGTGGCTATCCGCTGGTTCCACTGGGTGAATTTCCCGGTACTAATGACGATGATTTGGAGTGGTTTTTTAATCTACTGGGCAAATGATATCTACAGGATTGGGATCGGTAAGTGGACGTTGTTCAAGTTCTTCCCGAACAAGACATATACAACGCTCAACCTAAATGGGCGACTTGCTGAAGGAATTGCATGGCACTTTCTGTTCATGTGGATTTTTGCGATTAACGGGCTGCTCTATGTGCTTTACACTGCCTATTCTGGAGAGTGGAGATACCTTCTGCCGAATCGCAACTCCTTGCGGGAAGCCGTTCAGGTGGTTTTGCATGACCTGAAGATTCGAAAAGAACCGCTTCCAAAACGCAAATTCAACGGTGCACA
Source organism: uncultured Chthonomonas sp. (assembly GCA_903886985.1). Taxonomy (GTDB): domain Bacteria; phylum Armatimonadota; class Chthonomonadetes; order Chthonomonadales; family CAJBBX01; genus CAISOI01. The sequence continues at coordinate 538 of CAISOI010000355.1, read as the reverse complement.
GCAGTTCGCTTACACATCGATAGTTTTGATGGGAGCAGGTTCGCTCGTGACTGGCATTGCAATCTACAAACCTGTGCAGTTTGGCTGGATCACGGCATTGTTGGGCGGATATAAGATCGCTCGTCTCATCCATTTCTGGCTGACAGTTGGATACTGCATGTTTTTCCTAGTACATGTCGGTCAAGTCGTTCGAGCAGGATGGAATAACTTCCGAGCAATGATAACAGGATATGAATTGGTCGATGAGCCATTGAAAGAAATTAACGAGGAAGCAAAATCATAATGAACCCGAAAAATGAGAATGTCGAAACTAAACTGACAGCAGAAGAACAGATGCGCAAAATATCCCGCAGATCGTTCCTTTGGGCGGGAGCAGCTATCACAGCGGTGATTTCAGCCAGAGAATGGCTCATACATCAACCATTGTCTGATGGTATCCCAAAACCATTAAGGAAGGCGCTTCAATTCAATCAGAAAGTCGCGCAAAAGATATTTTCGAGTCATCGCCTATCCAAGGAATATCCAGCAGAACAGGCGG
>CAISOI010000354.1 GCA_903886985.1 uncultured Chthonomonas sp. | reverse complement strand
TACTCGAGTACTTCATTTCTACTCACGGAACCAGAAAGGGTCTTGCAGATACCGCACTTCGTACTGCTGACGCTGGATATTTGACGCGAAGACTTGTCGACGTTTCCCAGGATGTTATTGTCCGCGGCGACGACTGCGAGCCAAGTGCTGGGATCTACGTTGAAGAGATCGTCGAAAACGGTGAAGTCATCGAGAAAATCGGTGAACGAATCAAGGGGCGATATGTCATTGATGACATCGTTTGCCCAATCAATTGGGACGATCCAGACACAGGTATAAGTTACACTGCGGGTCAAATGTTGGTTGAGGCTCATCACGAAGTATTCGACCCAATGTCTCGTGTGATTGAAAAAATCGCTGCTCAAAGTGGTGCTGAATCGCTTAGAAGAATTGGTCTAAGATCAGTCCTGACTTGCGAATTGCGACAAGGAGTTTGTGCAAAATGTTATGGTCGTGACCTTGCAACAGGTCGGCTTGTCGATATCGGAGTTGCCGTCGGTATTATCGCAGCTCAGTCCATTGGTGAGCCTGGGACGCAGCTTACAATGCGTACCTTCCACACTGGAGGGGTTGCAGGAAACCACCTTACACAGGTCGCTAACGTCAAGCAAAAGCGCCAGAGCAACTTGAAAGAACTCTATCAAGATATCCGCAGTGGGCACGTCACCTTTGAAGAAGAGGGTGGTTCTGAACGAGAACGTGTTCGTTCTATCCAGTCGGTTCTAAAAGTTCTTGAAGACACCGTTGGTGGACTGCTTCGTGTCGTTGAACTATTCGAAGCTCGTAAACCAAAAGGTCAAGCGATCATTACCGAACTCGGTGGAAAAGTTGTTGAGATTGAAACCAAAGGTTTGCGACACGTGGTTCTTCACTCTCCGGTTAAAGTTGACGATACGCCTTCTCACTTTGTAGGTGAACTGGCGGGCGAAGACATTAAGGACAATGAAGGCGCGATCATCACGGCCAAAGGCGAAGCAATCACCGAAAAGCAGTACCGGTTGATTAAAACCAATCACCTGAAAGAAGTCATTTTGCGAAAAACGGCACTTGTGCCTTATCGTGGTGAGCTTCAGGTTAAAGCTGGTATGGATATCTTCCCAGGAGACCGATTGACGGAAGGTCCGCTCGACCCGCAGAAGGTTTTGGAATTGAAAGGTACCCGTGGAGTCCAAGACTACATGGTGCGTGAGATTCAGAAGGTCTATAAAGGTCAGGGCGTTGACATCAACGATAAGCACGTCGAAGTCATCATTCGCCAAATGCTTAAGAAGCGTAAAGTTCGACACGCGGGTGATACCCTCTTCTTACCGGGGCAGATTGTTGACAAATTTGCATTCGAAGATGAGAATACTCGCGTTAGAGAGCAAGGCGGTTCTGAGGCAACGGCAGATTGGGTTCTCCTCGGTATCACAGAAGCCTCCCTCGCAACCGACAGCTTCTTGTCGGCTGCATCATTCCAGAAGACTACAAGAGTACTGACTGAAGCTGCAGTACGTGGCAAAAAGGACGAGTTGGTCGGCTTGAAAGAGAACGTCATTATTGGACGCCTCATTCCTGCCGGAACTGGTCTTCCACGTTACCGAAGCCTTGAACCAGCTACTCCAGACGGAGTCCAGATCATTGTTGAACCTGTTCGAGAAGAACGTAGAGTTCTTCCGATGGGAGACGATGATGATCTGCTGCCAGAGTTGGCAATCGGATTTGGGGAAACTGCAGACGATCCAGACACTGAACTCGAGTTTAGTTCCGATGGCGCAGACGAAACAATGATTGGACTAGATACTGACGCTATGCTTAATGCATTGCTGATGGGTGGTTCCGTCGAAGATAGTGGTGAAGGCGAGTCAGGTGAGGATGAGATCTCTGTAGATCCATCTGACATCTTAAAGAACTTCGATTAACCATTTCGTACAAATGGGGCTGTCGGGATTATTCCTGACGGCCCCATTTTTTTGTATTTGCTTCTAACTTCTTTTTATTGTTTAGCTCGGTTTACTCTTATCTGCAGGTTTGTCCTGTCATAATGTATGCAAATGATTAACAGCATCTAAGTTCGCTTCACTAGACCACATTGAAAGACATGATAGATCCCAAAACGATCCTGTTCTTCTCTGCCTTAACATCTCTCCTGATGGGCCTCGTAACACTTACGATCTGGCAAAGCCATCGTGGCAAGATATCAGGTATGGGACGGTTGTCAACCGCCAGCCTAATCTATGGGTTCGGGCAGCTCGTTATCGGTCTGCGAGAATATATCAATCCAGAGGTCAGCGTAGTCCTTGGCAACTGCTTGGTCTTCATAGGGATCGTACACTTCTATCTTTCCTCTTGCAGCTATCGAGAAATAATCCCACGATGGAAATTGACGTTTTTTGTTTCTCTCATATTATTGGTATCACAAATTTACTTGACCCTATGGTACCCTTCGCCACAACTACGAATCACCTTTCTCTCCTGGAGTGTCGCGGTCATTTTGGCCCTAACGTTCCATACACTAATACATGGAACTTGGCGAAATCTGACTTCAACTGAAAGGTTCGTCACGAGCGTTGTGGCCCAATACGGCATCTTGTCACTCTTGCGAGGTGTCATTGTTATTTCAGGACGAATAATGATCAATGATAAGATGCCTGCCACACCTTGGATCATTTTATACTTAACAACGGGCTATATATTTTTAGTTTCCATCAATTTTGGAACCGCGCTAATGATCGTTGAACGACTTAGCAATCGCATGAGCCAAATAGCGAGGATTGACGCCCTGTCAGGATGTTTAAACAGACTGGCATTGGAAGAGATCGGCGCGACACAATTTAACAAATGCAGGTTCGAAAATCGTCCATTGTCACTCATTTTGCTAGATGCGGATCGATTTAAAGCCCTGAATGATAATTTCGGACACGAAGTTGGCGATGAGGCAATCAAAATCATAGCGTCTAACACTGAGAAGACCGTCGCCGAATTCAACACTGCATATCGGGATTTCAAAGTCGCTCGATTTGGAGGAGAGGAATTCGTAGTCGTCTTATCGGATACTCCTTTATCCCAGGCACTTAACTGCCGTGAGCGTATACGACGTAATTTGCAAGAGCATGTCACTCAAATTGGCAAATATTCCGTCCATCTAACAATTAGTGCAGGTGTATCTTCACGGCATGACGACGATGAAGACTTCTCAGATATGATGAAACGTGCAGATCTTGCACTCTACTCTGCGAAAGCTATGGGGAGAAACTGCGTCGTTTCTGAAGCTGAGATAAAGCATTTGAATCCAAACGACGCACTGGTAAAATAGATCTACTGAATTCCTCTCAATCCACCACGCCCTGGAGCACCAATACAATTGAAACCAACAGATAGATTGTCCGTTCGCGAGTCAACTACGATAGATTCTGGAAATTACTTCTTACCAAACGGAATTACCATCGAAGCTAATGACATCGCAATTGATGGAAACGGCGCTCATCTTGTTGGTCTCAATCGCAAGGGCGTGGGAATTCAGCTGGAGGGCTGCAGAAATGTCACGTTGCGGAACTTCCGCATTAGCGAGTTCTACCACGGCATAATTTGTAAAGATTGCAGCGGTATTCTTATCGAAAATTGTGAGATTAATTCTACTGCCGAGGTAGCCGCCAACACAATCTTCCTCGACATTTGGCTGCCGTCAGACCGTGCTTATGGCGGTGCCATCCTATTAACAGGGTGTGTCGATTGCGAAATTCGAGATAACAATTTTCAGCATCAACAGAGCGGCATTCTTACTTACCATTGTCGGAATCTCAAGGTCATTAACAATCTCGTCAATTACAATAGTGGCTACGGAATTCACCTCTACAACACCTGTGACAGCCTGTTTGAACGTAATTCAGCCGACTACTGTTCACGATTTGAACCACGAGACGGCGGATTGGCTTTCGGTCACATGGGGGCAGATGCGACAGGATTCTTGATTGTTCACAGCAGTTGCCGCAACATCTTCAGAAGGAACTGGGCCCGCATGGGTGGTGACGGATTTTTTCTGGCTGGTTTGTCACCTGACGGAGACAAAGTAGGCTGCAACGACAATCTTTTCGAAGAAAATGACGCATCGCTAAGCCCCAACATTGCGTTTGAGGCAACTTTCAGTTCTGGAAATAAATTTCTCAACAACTATGCGGATCGATGCAACTATGGATTTTGGCTCGGATTCTCGTGGGATAACGTTATTGCAGGAAATCGGATGATTATGAATCGGCAGGCTGGTATCGGTGTCGAGAATGGACACGGAATGGTGGTCGAGTCAAACATCCTTCAATCGAATGGGCACGGCATTCTCCTCTGGACGCATTATGTGGAACAGTTTGCCACACAGTTTGCTGATCACTTGACCTCCTACGACTGGATTATCACCAAGAATACCTTTACCAAGAACGGCAGGGGAATCCGAATCGCTGCGGATCAGGATCACGGGATTCGCAAATTGCCCGAAGAACGTTGTGGGAGAGAGTCAACCAGACCACGTGATCACAAGATTGTAGAGAATGATATTCAAGACAACCGAATTGGGATTGAACTAATCAGTGCTGACAATACTATTGTTGAAGGCAACATCTTAAATTGCAATGTCGAGGCGAATTTCAGGGAAGATGACTGCAATGAAACCGTCAGACGAAATAATCTCGGTTCTGGTGGAGGATATCTATAGAGTGCGGCGGTCTAGGCAGTATGTGACGCCATATACTCCTGTTCCGCATCAGGCAAAATCACGCGTCTCGAACAAATCACCTGCAAGACGTGGATGTTGAAAGCCTCGCGCCACATACAACGTTCACGCCCCCAATAAGCGACGTAGGCCTGCTTTCCGTCATTTGTGGGGTACCAACCTGTGTGACCTACACCGGTGAATAATACGATCCTACCATATGGCTTGATGGCGGCTTCCTCTTGGAAAACATACATTTCCGCAGCAGCAATTATAGGCTCGTTATGCAGATAGGCATCGGAACAGACTGCCCAACCTAAAAGATTGACTGTGGACAATCCGTGATTCTGAAGCACGATATACTCCCCTGCTGGATGGGCAGAGAGATGGATTTCCATTATTTTGAGCATAACGTTCCTTTATTTCAGATTTCGGAACCAAAATGGATGGGACAAAATTGCACCTATCTTGCTATTCTCAATAGATCAGAAGAAGAACCGACACAGGGACGTGGCTCCCTGTGTGCGATTCATCCATTCACGTCAGGAACATCCAAACACGGACCCACAATTAAGACATTTGTAACCCTCCCATCTTCGATATATCAAATTTCAATAATCATGCTCACGTCCCGCTGCTCCAACGAACCAGTCGCGTATTCCGACGCCATAATCAGACGGTACGCCTTGTCCACGCCTTTCAGCATCGCCACAAGATGACTCAGCAAATCGTCTAATATCTCTTGATTTTCAATGTGCAAGATATGGATCGCCTTCTCATGCAATGGATACACTGCTGCAAGCCCTTGCAAATTTC
>CAISOI010000353.1 GCA_903886985.1 uncultured Chthonomonas sp. | reverse complement strand
CGGCTTATCTCGGGGACCACGGACGCGCACGCCTCTCTTGAAAAAAAGCTCGCGCAGTTCAAGGGAAAAGAAAGCGCGCTTGTTTTTGCCGCCGGTTTTCTTGCAAATCTCGGAATTCTCACAAAGTGTTAGCTCCTGTTCGGCAGGAATCAAAGGTATCTGAATCTAATAGTCTTAAGAAGTCGATAATAAATTCTTGACGAAGTATCAGTCCCGTGGTAGATAAGTATTTATGTGTACTGGTTAAAACGATATGTTTGAAGTGCGTATTACAACCCATAGGAGGGTCTATTTCATGTCCATATTTGATAGAAAGTCTCGCGTTGGAGTAGGACTGTTAGCAGTTACAGCCTGTTTCGCGCTCGTCTCTTGCAAACCTGCTGCTGAGCCCTCTGCGAATGGTGATAAAGCCATTTCTGAATCCCCGACAAAAGTTGCGGGCGGTCCTGATTCTGCTACAAAGCCAGCTGGTCCGAGTCCGTTTGATAAGGCTCGAAAAGCAACAGGCAATGTGTCGATCCAAATCATTACAAATAACGGTAGCAACTTCTGGACGGCCATGGAAAAGGGAATGAATGATGGCAAAAAAGAGGTTGGAGTAGAAGCTAAATGGCAGGCACCTCCAGGAGCACAACCAACCAATAACGATCAGAGGACTACATTTGATACAGTTATGGCTGCTAATCCTGACGGAATCGCAATTTCGCCTATCGAGGCAGATGCTTTCGGTTCCGTAATCGACGGAGCCATCGACAAAGGAGTTCCAGTTATTACTTTCGACTCTGATGCACCAAAGAGTAAACGATTGGCATACCTCGGCACCAACAACTATGAAGCCGGTAAAAAAGCTGGTGAGCAGGCAGTTAAACTCTTACCAAACGGCGGCAACTTTGTCGCATTCGTTGGAAACATGAGTGCTCAGAACGCCAGAGACCGTTACCAGGGTTTTGTGGATGCGACTAAGGATCACAAAATTGTTCCTCTGCAAGAGCCTTTCCAAGACAAGGCAGACAAGACTGGCGCAGCCTACCGAAACGTTCAAGATGCCATCACCAAGTATGGTGACAAAATCAACTTGATGCTGGGTATTTGGTCCTACAACGGTCCTGCGATCGTCGAGCAGGTTAAGCGCGAACCAGGTCGCAGACAAAAAGTAAAGATCGTTGTGTTCGACGGCGATCCAAAAACTCTAACCGCGTTGGGTTCCGGTGACGTTGATTCCGCAGTAATTCAAAAGCCATATGAATTTGGTCGACTTTCCACCAAACTTCTTTTCCTTATCAACCGCAAGGGCCTGAAAGGTGCTTTGGAAGAGTTGAAACCCGAGTTAGAAAAGGCAGGAATGAGTGTCAAGGATAACATTATTGACACTGGTGTTGAAGTTGTAACTCCGGGGCCAAGTGCAACCGACTTCCTGAAACGACTTAAGGAAAAAGGGCTTGAAACCACATAGTAATTTGGAAACAAATGAAACTGCAGCCTCACCTGTGAATTCCACAGGTGGGGCTGTTGCGTCAAACGGATTTATGAGACGACTTTTCGCTTCTCGAGAGATAAGTGTTGTTGCTGTGTTGTTGCTGATATGTGTTTTGATGGCTTTTACGGACGCTCGGGGCAGTTTTTACAGCAACCGAAACATTCACAACATCATGCAACAAGTGGCGCTCCTAGCCATATTTGCAATTGGGGAGACTCTGGTCATCATAACCGGTGGCATTGACCTCTCTCTGGGGTCCCTGATTGCCTTCACTGGAATGACACTAGCTCTCTCAGTTACAAAATTATCGACCGCTTTGATGATGGGGCCGGCAATTATACTTGCGATAGTAATTACGTTGGCAGTGGCTTTTGGTATCGGGTCCATCCATGCAACTTTGGTTCACAAAGTTAAGTTGCCGCCTTTTGTGGTAACATTGGCTTCGCTCTTGATCCTCCGAAGTCAATCGTTGATTATGAACAATCAACTTCCCATTTCGTTGAGCAACTATCCACCATTATTGAATCTTTCCGAGGGAGCACTTTTCAAAGACACTTGGTTCGCAATTCCTTATCCTGTGGTAATTCTTGTGTTAGTTGCAATTGGTGTTTCGGTTGCGCTCAATCGGCTGCGAATGGGACGATACATTTATAGCTTGGGAAGCAACGAGCAGGCGACACTACTTTCCGGAGTAGATGTATACAAAGTTAAACTATTTGCTTATGGCTCAAGTGCACTGCTCGGTGGACTTGCTGGCATTTTGTGGGCCGCTTATGGCACACAGGGGGATCCGCAAGCTGGAAATGCCTACGAACTTGACGCTGTAGCAGCGGCAGTTGTTGGTGGCGCTAATCTTTCAGGTGGTCAAGGGAGCGTTGCCGGGACAATCTTAGGAGCAATTTTGCTCCATGTTATATTCAGCGCCATCAACTTGAAACTATCTAACCCCGACCTCTGGCGTGGCACGGTAGTTGGTGGTGTCTTGCTGTTAGCGGTTTTGGTTACCGCCCTTCAACAGAAACGTGCCAGATAGCGGGAACGCTGGGACAATCTACCTGCGTAGCTAAGGGAAGGTCGAGCTGTATCGACCTTCCCTTTATGAATCATTAATAAATATGAGGTTTGTGACTATGAAGCGCACCCTGTTCGGCGGCGCTCTACCGAAAGTGCTTGCACTAATTTTCTGTGTAGCTTTAATCTTTGCCTATTGGAATTGGAAGGCGCACTATGGCGTAATTGGCCATGTCGATGGCTTTGATTTCGCTCCAAAAGACTACATTGCGTTTATGCGACAAGATGCGTCAGGACACACCAATGTGTTTGCTGTTAAGGCAGACGGCACGAGTGAGAAGCAACTCACCGATGATGCATACGCCAAAAGCTCAGTTGATTGGTCTCCAGATGGCAAACAGATAGTATATTGTGCCGAAGTCGCAGATGAAAAATATCGAGCATTTCAACTCTTCCTACTTGGCAAAGGTGATTCACGCCAACTTACTCATGGCACCGGAAGTAAAAGTCTTCCCAAATGGAGAGCGGACGGCAAACAGATCGCATACATCGTTGGCGGTACTTTAAAGGTCATTGACCCAAACGGCGACAATGCCGCTCAGATATATCCACCTCCTCACAAAGGTGGCAAAGAGAGTGAAGACGGCAAAGACAAAGATGCCGATGAGACCAGCAAAAAGCCTCCACTTTCAACTTATCAGTGGTCACCTGTTGGTCAGATGTTTGCCTGCACCCAAATTTTAGAGGGTGATGACGTCCAAACAATGGGTAGCAGCGACTGGTGGCAAAAGTCCGAGGCACAAAAGAAGGAAAGTGAATTTGCTTCTATTCCTGAACCTGAAACTTTATTGCTGATTCCTGGAACCGACGTCAGTCCCATTTTACGGGGAGACACTAATAGTGTCGCGCTTAGTTTTGGATGGTTCCCTGATGGGGAGCGTCTTGCAGTTGCGGTGAGCACGAGAGGCGGCTCACATGCGATTATGATAATTCGAGTGGACGAGCAACCTTCTAATAATCACCAAATGGCATTTGTCAGCAAAGGGAATTCCATAGAAGCGCAGAATCCTGTGGTTTCGCCGGACGGCTCAAAGATTGCTGTAGAGATGTGGAAGATAGATAGTTCTGAAAGTCGGGAGCTTCTTGGGATTGCTGTTTTGAGCACGACGCCGGGGGCTACTGTTGGAGTACTTGGTCGTCAAGAGATCGCGAAGATTGATCCATTTTTGAAGATCAAGGGCAAGACAACAAATCCAAAATGGTCACCAGATGGAAGCAAATTGCTCTATCAGGTGACTAACGACATTGGTAAGAGAGATATCTTTGTTACTAACGCAGATGGATCAAATCCTATTAATTTGAGCAAGGGCAGAGGTGATAACAACGATGCCTCTTGGGCACCTGTCAAATAAGATTGTAGTCTATGTTGTGGAAGTGAGACGTTTGCGCAGAATGTAGCAGAAGAGGGGAGCACCGATTATCGAGGTGATCACTCCGACAGGCAT
>CAISOI010000352.1 GCA_903886985.1 uncultured Chthonomonas sp. | reverse complement strand
TTCCGGACTTGGCGCAACAAGCAAGCAGTAAAGAAGGCTTATATGTCGACGACTCGGTCAGAAGAACGCTTGCAAGAGTCTTACCATCATCCATCTTGAGGCGCGTTGGGAAGGGAGTGTATGACCGCCTGAGGCTCACTTCGTTTAAAATTGAACAGTTCAATTTGGACAATCTCCGAACAACTTTAGAACTGTATAGTAAGGCGCAGAAAGCGTCAGCCGAGGTTTCATATTTTGACAATGTCATTCAACCAGTCATGAGCAAATTACCGAAACAGCCGTGAAGTCAACGTAAGTAGAAGTCCAACCTCACTGTCATAACCGGCAATCTTGCCACTCACAGCGTGTAAGGTTGTAGGATTCAAGGACACTTCTCACGAATTTGTTCGTTAGTTTTTTTCAACTTCCGGGGACCCAGTATGTCACGCATTGTTCGTACAGATCTTAATTTTGAACGGGAACCGTTAGCGGCACCATGGGGGTTCAAGGGCGGCTACCTTACAGAGCTGTGGCAATCTGTCGCACTGCTCCAAACCGACGATGGTCTGGACGGACTGGGACTTGGGGTGCAGAGTGTTTTGTGGAGTGACCCGCGTGTATTCGCTGCGAATTCCGAGCCGGGCGGAAATTCCATAATGCTAATGCTTACTCAGTTTGCCCTCACGCGCTGCCGCGGCATGGAGTTCCGTTCGCCATTCGAACTATTGGATTCGCTGCTGCCGGAGGTAATGGAATATGGAATGCGGATTACAGGTTTGACCGATCTGAACCCTACCTTTGCATTGAACGCGTTAGTGGCAGTGGACAATGCTGCCTGGCGACTACATGCCGCCCAAAATCAAAATTCCGATTTTGATAGTCTTCTGCCGGCTGAAATTCGTTCTGCATTGAATTATCGCCAAGAGGCAGTTATCAGTGTTCCGGCTGTGGGATATGGTCTGGCACTGTCGTCCGTCTCCGAGTTAGTGGATGATGGATATTTCGTTTTCAAGATCAAAATCGGATCTGATCCAGATAAAGACGGAGATCCCGAGAAGATGCTTCAGTGGGATTGTGCCCGGATTGCTGACATTCACCAACTTATTGGAAGTCGGGAAGTGAAGAATTCGCCCAGTGGGCGCCCCCTCTACTATCTGGACGCAAACAGCCGCTACGACTCTCTGGATCGGATCAACCGGTTAGTAGATCATCTGGAAACGATAGGGGCATTGTCGCAAACGGTTCTGCTCGAAGAACCCATGGCAAACTATCGTGAGACAGAAGTCAGCGCATTACCCATCAGGGTGGTGGCCGACGAAAGCGCCACGGATGTAGAGACCGTGAAATTGCTGTTCGACCTGGGATATGGCGCAGTCGCCCTGAAACCCATTGCCAAGACGATGAGTATGAGCCTTCGAATTGCGGAGCTTTGTCATCAGAGGGGAGTGCCCGCATTTTGCGCCGATCTGACTGTTAATCCTGTTTTGCTGGATTGGAACAAGGTGGTTGCCTGCCGATTGGCTCCCATCCCCGGTTTACAGTCCGGCCTGCAGGAGACCAATGGGTTTCAAAACTATCGTGATTGGGATCGACTCATTGGATATCACTCGGCGCAAAACGCGGGCTGGCTCTGGGCGGAACAGGGAGAGTTTCGATTGGATGACAGCTTCTATGACACAAGCGGCGGCATATTCAATGCAATTCCTCATTACGAGTCCTTGGTCCACTATAGTTAATTACACCGCTGCCGACTAACAGGTTCATTTGGGTTGGCGATAGGTAGACTTGGGATTGCGCTACAATATACGATAACGAACTTGGGTATGGAGAGACGTCTTGCGAATAGGGATTTGGTTGGGACTAGCGTGTATTGGGTGTGTTGCTTCCGCTACTGCCGGGGCGCAGGTGACGAAACAGGGCGATGCCTATCAATTCCGATTGAAATTCAAGAAGGGCGCTAAATATAGCTATTTACTTTCGTCCTCCTCGCCAGCAACTGGCACTACTCCCGCCCAAAAGATGGAGGTACCGTTCTCCTATCTTGCATTGGGAACAAAGGGCGACGAAACACAGGTTAAGATCTCTGTGGGTCCTTCTGCGTTCAATGGCAAGCCCAACGCCCCAAAACCTACAATTATCAATGCAACAATGGACGACCGCGGAAAGTTAGTAAAGTCCTCTCAGGAAGGGTTGGGAAACCTCACAGGTGTAATCCTTCCGGAAAAAGCCATCAAAATCGGTGAAGAGTTCCCGATTAAGAGTGACACATCTGTCCAAGGTGGTGCGCTGGAAATTCGAGGCTCATACAAATTTGTTGGTTTCAAAACCATGAGTGGCCGCAAGGTAGTTCAGTTTGATGTGCGACAGAACAGTATTGGAATCGTATCAACCTCAGGCAGTGGAAAAACGTTCATAGACGCGGCAGATGGTCAGCTTGTGCTTGCGACCATTAACCAAAATGTGACGATCCAGGAGAATGGAAAATCCGTCACAATGAAAAACTCCGTGACGATTATCCGAAAGTAAAATGAGCGAACTGAATTATCAGTTCGCTCAATTACCATTGTGGGCCCGGTAGGATTCGAACCTACGATCAATCAGTTATGAGCCGACTGCCTTAACCGCTAGGCTACAGGCCCTCATTTGTCCCAAACGGCAATTTCCAGTATACCACCGCACCCGTTCTTGCGCAATAACCGATTAGTAGGGACCGCGAATATGCTCTTGAACTTCGTTTCGATAGAGTTCACGAAGCCCCTTGTGGATTTCGGGCGATAATGGCGACAGATTGCTCACGTCCGCATTCCCCTTTAGCTGATCCACACTTCTAACTCCCGGAATAATTACCGAGACGGCATCAAAGTCGAGGCACCATCTTTCTGCCATCTGCGCCATAGTCATTCCTTCTGGGAGATAGCCACGCACTTTCTCGGCGAGATCTACTCCAATGTCGAACGGCAGTCCTGCGAATGTTTCGCCGACGTTGAACGCCTGTCCATCTCGATTATAATTGCGATGATCTTGGGCGGGGAAGGTTGTGTTTCGTGAATACCGTCCTGAAAGTAAACCACTGGCAACGGGAAGGCGAATGATGAGCGCAACGCCTTTTTCCTTCGCCTTTTCAAATAGGACATCTATTGGTTTTTGACGGAAGATATTGAAAATAATCTGGAGAGATGCAACCTCGGTATGCTCCATGCAAAGGAGCGCCTCTTCCATTGACTCCACACTTACACCAAACTGCGCAATTTTGCCTTCGGACTTCAAGGCTGACAGAGTCTCAAAGACGTCACCCTTGCGGTACTCGTCGGTAGGGATGCAGTGCAACTGGGTGATGTCGAGCATATCTATTCCCAGTCGAGTAAGTGAGGCTTCGGTATGTTTTCGAATACTGGCTGCGTTAAAATTCTCTGGCCAGCCAGGTTCTGGAAAACGGCCTAACTTCGTCGCTACATAGACGTCTTTGTGAGTCTCTTTCAGGAATTTACCCAGAACCGTTTCGGACCGACCCAGCCCGTAAACGTCTGCGGTATCGAAAAAGTTGATCCCCATATCGGCAGCACTGTGCAAGATATTCAAGGAGACCGATTCGGATATATCACCCCAATCTGCTCCGCCTATCTGCCAACAGCCCACTCCAACTTCTGAGACATTCCAACCTGTTTTTCCAAATTTGCGGTATTGCATCTCGGTGACACCGTTCCTGTATCGATATTTTAGATAAGATCTTTGAGCGTTATGGTGAAGTCTCTTTTGCCGCCGGAAGTCAGAAATACAAGTTTTACTGCGGTTCCAACTGGCTGTCTACATTTCTCACCAATGAATTGGAAATTGATTTCATTTGCTGCTTTGCCTTCGATAGAGACTAACTCATCGTTCACTTTGATACCTGCTTCGTCGCCAGGACCTTTGGCAATAACGTCAATTACTTTCCATTTGCCTTCCACTTTGTCTATCACCAGACCGCTGCGATTAAACGATTCCTGTCTGTTAAAGTTGGCGTTGGGTTCCAGATAGACTTTTCGATGTCGGTAATCAAAAGTGATGGTAAAGCGCGAGAGAATAGCCGATCCAACATTCCCTGCCGGCCCGCCTTCTGCGAACACACCCTGCATATTACGAGACAGCCCTGCGATGATCTCTGGCAGGACAAACTCACCCAACTTGACTGAGCCTAGCCGAACTACTTGAGATCGAACGTAGCCGCCTATTCCTTTGCCATCAATGGCTTCGATAGAATTTGGGTATTTGGATCGCAATTTGTGGCGTTCTGAAAAGGCAGCAAAAACAGTTACAGAGTCGTTGGCACCCGTATCCAATTTGAAGGAGCCCTTTATTCCATCGAGTTCACCGTCCATCTGCGGAATATTATTTCGTAAGGATAGAGGATATGAACGAGCCGTTTTGGAAGGGCGAAATTGTCCCGGGCGTGTAAATGTTAAAAGTTGATGCTCGTAATCCACGCTGGTGACCAACTGATTGAAAGTGTCGAACCCGAGAAGACCCTGACACTTAATTTCCTGAGGGAGCGGGATGATAAAGAAGCCGGGTTTGGGAAGAGACGCGAGCCCGATTCGCATTTCGTTTGCTATGCCATGACCAACTTTAAGAAGTTGTTCACCAACACCTTTTGCCGTGGCGTCTCGCCCAACGGGTTCCACTCCAAGATCTTTCGCTGCAGTCGGAGTGAGCACATTGCCACCAGATCCAGTATCCAATAGCATGGTCGCGGTTTTGTCATTGATTTTGACGTCGACAAAGATATGCCCACCAATGAGTTTGAACGGAACGGTGGTTTCAAACTGTCCTTCTGGCATAACAACGGGATCTTGAGCGACTGTCTGTGAATGAGCAACAGAAAGTAACAAGATCGCGCACAACGACAATCGCGTAAACAGATTCGCTACTCTGACCACTTTACTAACCCTTGAGATGTTGTTTGCACCGCTGGTGGAATTCTTACTTCGAGGTTATCTACGTAAACCTATTGTGAATCATCCGTAAACCATCAGCAATTTCGGTACTAAAAAGTATTGACTATGTTAAAACTAGACGCGTTTCTCTGATCTTAAGTATTCCAGAAGTGTAACACAAACAGCAATCCTTAAGAAGAGAGAATTCATAAATTTCACGATCCACATGGGGCATAGAAGACGCCGTCTGCCTGCGCAAAACGGACACAATAATGTCGTCAGACTACCTGTTTTAACGCCATTTCACTGGTATTCGAACGATCATTCGAATTTGACAGTACATAGTGATAAGGGTAAACTACGCGCTAACGACGATTTCGCTTCACAACTGTCTTAATGCTGCTGCATCGCAATTCGTCCAACCAATTCCTACAGGTCGGTGGCGCAATGGAGCGCACGACTTGCACAGGGAGTATATGAATATGACTAACCACCTCTCACGAATCAATAGCCCAGAAGATCTTAAGCCTCTTTCAATTGAGGAGCTGAAGGAAGTTGCTGTCGAACTTCGACAAGCGATCATCGACAACCTCTCCAAGACGGGCGGTCACTTTGCTTCCAATCTTGGCGCTGTAGATATGATTCTGGCACTCCATACAGTTTACAGTGTTCCAAAAGATAAGATCATTTGGGATGTCGGCCACCAATGTTATGCACACAAGATGTTGACAGGACGACTTAAAGACTTCCCAACATTGCGCCAATACGGCGGAATGAGTGGGTTTCTGCGACGCGATGAGAGTCCATTCGACCTTTATGGTGCCGGTCATGCCAGCACTTCTATCTCAGCAGCATACGGTTATGCCGCAGCGCGAGATCTCGTGGGTGGAAATGAGTCGGTACTCGCAGTGATCGGGGACGCAGGATTGACAGGTGGTCTTGCATTGGAAGGTTTGAACAACGCGGGACACAGTGGTCGTAACTTCACGGTAGTTTTGAACGATAATGAGATGTCTATCGCTCCGAACGTAGGTGCGCTTTGCGCCTATCTCGCTAAACTACGTTCATCGGCGCTCTATCAAAATGTTGAGAAGAGAACGAAGAGTGCTTTGAAGAAACTGCCTGCCGGTGACCTTGCTTCCCGCGCGGCCGGCGGTGTTCTTAAACACGGTGTCACGCATCTTTTTGCTCCTGAACATACCGGTGTCATTTTTGAAGAGATGGGATTTGAGTACATCGGTCCTATCGATGGTCATGATCTTCCACTTTTGATTGATGTATTCAAACACATCAAGGAGATGGAAGGGCCGGTATTGGTTCATGTCATTACCCAAAAGGGTAAAGGATATGAACTAGGTGAAGGTGACCCGAGGAAATGGCATGCGGTCGTACCCTTTTCGCCGGAAACGGGTGAAGCTCATAAGAAGTCATCGGTACCGACGTTCACTTCCGTTTTTGCAGAGACTTTGATTGAGCTGGCAGAAAAAGACGAGAAAATTGTTGCTATCACCGCAGCTATGCCGGACGGGACCGGGTTAAACAAGTTCCAGCCCAAGTTCCCGGATCGTTATTTCGATGCGGGCATTGCAGAGCAACATGCAGTCTGCTTTGCCGCAGGTTTGGCTGCTGCAGGGCAAAAGCCAGTGGTTGCGATCTACTCTACATTCCTTCAGCGCGCCTATGATTTAATTGTCCACGATGTCGCGCTTCAGGATCTGCCGGTAATTTTTGCCATAGATCGTGGGGGATTGGTTGGGGAAGACGGCGGAACGCACCACGGAGTATTTGATATCGCATATCTGCGTTCAATACCAAAGATGGTGCTCTGCTCGCCAAAAGATGGCGCTGAACTCTCTGCAATGTTGAAATTTTCAACTAAGTACATTGAGACCCCGATGGCGATGCCTGTTGCACTGCGATATCCGCGTGGCAATGTGGTTGAAATTGATTGGGGCATTGAGACGAAGCCCATTGAGCTTGGCAAGTCCGAAACGCTGCTTGAAGGCGATGACGTGGCGATCATCGGTTATGGTTCGATGGTTCCGCTCTGCTTTGAAGCTGGTAAGCGTCTTGCTGACGAGGGAGTCCAGGCCAATGTCATCAATGCGCGCTTTGCCAAACCGCTCGATGAAGCAGCGATTCTGGAAGCCGCAAAGCGAACCGGTAATCTGGTTATCGCAGAAGAAGGCTGCAAAGTTGGCGGCTTTGGTACGGCGATCCTCGAATTGCTCGCTGCAAACGATGTCACCAATGTGAAAGTGCGAACGTTTGGTGTGCCCGATCACTTCATTGAACATGGGGCGCCGGATATTCTGCGGAAATTGTGCGGCTTGACAGTGGAAGATTTCGCAGCAGCCGCTCGCGAATTAGTGGGAGTTCCACAACCATCGCTCGTCGCATCCATAAGTGGAAAAGGGTAGAACCAGTCATTTGGTTGTACAATAATACGAAGCGGTAGGGGGATCGATTTTCCCCTGCCGCTTATTCATGTGTAAAGAGAGTTATGAGTTTAGTAACGGTAAACGGCGTCGATAAATCATTTGGTCCAGAACTCATTCTGGACAATATCACTGTGCGTCTGGAATGGGGGCAGAAACTCGGCCTGGTCGGTCGCAACGGCGCGGGTAAGACTACTCTTCTGCGAATGTTGACAGGTCAAATCGAACCGGACAAAGGTTCTATAAACTACTGGCCAGGAATTCGCTACGGATATCTTCGTCAGGAGCAGATGGTCGAACACGGTCGAACAGTTTATGAAGAGGCACAGGATGCATTTGGTCCGGTGCTGGCAATGGAAAGTCGTCTGCGTGAGTTAGAAACGCTCATGGCGGATCAGGCGCATACACCTGATTTGCAGGCGGTTATGGACGAGTATGGCCTCATGCGCGAACGATTTGACGCCACAGGCGGATATGACAATCTTCGTGATATTCACAACGTTCTTGAGCGGCTCGGTTTCTCTCAGTCGGACCAAAGCAAGCCCACTTCGCTCCTCAGTGGCGGAGAAAAAACACGCCTCGCTATGGCGCGATTGCTCCTAAGCGCACCTGATATTTTGCTGTTGGACGAACCGACAAATCATCTCGATTTGCAAGCTACAGAATGGCTCGAGAATTTCCTGAGCGACTTTGGTGGCGCTATCATTCTTGTGTCACATGATCGATATTTCCTCGACAAAGTGGTCAACACGGTAGCGGAAGTCGAAAATACCCATTTGACCCTGTACAGGGGAAACTTTACTGCTTACTGGACACAGAAGCAGGCAAATAGGCTCCGACAACAAGAGATGTTTGACCGCGATAAGCGGGAAGTTCAACGCTTAACGGAGTTCTTCGAAAAGTGGAAGAATACGCCATCCAAGAGATCCCAGGCCGTAATGCGAATGCGATGGGCCGAACGCATCAAGTCGACTATGGGGGAAGCTCCAGAAAAGACTGGCAAAAACATGCGCCTGTCGGTCAAAGAGAAACACCGTAGCGGCAACGAAGTGATGATCATTGAAAATCTGACGAAGAAATTCGACGACAGAGTTTTGTTTGATGATATCAGCGTTGTGATTTCCCGCGGTATGCGTGTTGGAGTTGTCGGACCAAATGGTGCGGGAAAGTCCACGTTGATAAAAATGCTTCTGGGAGACGCGCAGCCCACAGCTGGAAGTGTGCGCCTTGGGGCGAATGTCTCTTACGGTTATTTTGCTCAGGAAGCTTCAGGACTCGACCTGGAGGCGACAGTTCTTGAAAACATGATGGATGTTGCGGAGATGCTTCCAACCGAGGCCAGAACCCATTTGGGAAAGTTTTTGTTTACGGGAGAAGATGTTTTTAAGCCGACGGCAAAGCTTTCAGGTGGTGAGAAGAATAAGTTGGTGCTCGCCCAATTGACCTATCTCAAGCCGAATCTTTTGATCCTTGATGAACCAACGAACCATCTCGACATTGACTCGCGCGAAGCACTTGTCGCGACTCTTGCAAATTACGATGGCACTCTCATTTTGGTATCGCATGATCGGTATCTACTGGATCAGGCCACGCGCCAAACACTTGAGATTGATGGCGGGAAAGCCCGGCTGTTCGATGGTCCGTTTCGGGAATACCGCGAACAGAAGGCTCTCGAAATATCGCGCCAATTTCAGGCTAAAAGCTCGGGTTCAACCGTCACCCCTGCCACCAAGACTTACGAAGGCAATCCGCTAACCGCAGGAATGAGTTCCTATCAGCTCTCGAAGGAGCGACAAAAGGCACTAAAAACGGTTCAGACATCAGAGGCACGGGTTGCGGAGCTTGAAGATTGGATCCAGAGAATCGAAGAGGTTCTGGGTGCACCAACGCCTTCAGACGATCTGGTAAAGCTTTCGCACGATTATCAGAAGGCTCAAAATGAGCTTGTCGAAGCGATGGCAACATGGGAAAAGTCTATAACTTACGCAGATGGAATTGGCGCAAAAGTCTAAAAAAGGGTTTGGGAGCAGCGCATGTTCACAGCGACATTGGCACTAATGTTGGTTTTGGGTGCTGGAATGCAAGATCACAAGCCAGATGATATTGTGGAAGTCAAAGAGGTGTGTCCAACAATTCGTTACGAATTGCGCTATGGCACCCCCAGAAATGGCGTAAAGCGCGCCGTTTATCCCAAAGGCAGCAGATGTATGCTTCGGCGTTCGGCAGCGGAGCGTCTTTGTCTCGTGCAGAAGCGACTGGAAAAAGTGAATCTCGGCCTGAAGATTTGGGATGGTTATCGTCCTCCGTCCGCACAACAAGCACTATGGGATGTCATGCCGGACAGTCGATTTGTCGCACCTCCCAAAACTGGCAGCAAACACAATCGTGGAGCAGCGGTAGATTTAACCCTTGTAGATGCTAAGGGCAGGGAGCTCAAGATGCCCACCGATTTCGATACATTTTCGCCCGCGGCTCACCCGAATTATGCAGGAGGGACTGAGGAGTCTAGAACGAATCGCGATACGCTCCGTGCGGCGATGCTTGCTGAGGGGTTCATGCCGGATAAGAACGAATGGTGGCACTTTAATGCACCAGACTGGGAAAAATTTGCTATCGTAGATGTTCCTTTGGTCGCACCGTCCCAGAAATCTCCCTAAACTGTTACAAGTTTGAAAACGTCGACATTCACGCCTCTTGCATAATGAACCAGCGGTACGGTTGGTGCGCGATATATCCCATTTACCTCAAGCATATTCTCTTCGAGCAATTGCAGCTGTGCAGTTTGGAGTGGATAGGGAGTATGGTGCACTTGTCCTCGTAGTAACCGAGAACCATTTGTGGTGTATAGAAAATACCGCTCTGTCAGGAAATATTCCAACGATCCAACTTCGGCAGGGTTAATTTTACCGGTGACCTCATACTCCAATTTGCAATTAGCTGGAAGAGGTGGCGGTCCAATTCTACTGCTGGAGTAGTGGGTGATATTACCGACTTTTGACAGACTCATAGAAGCGAAAAAGTACGGTAACTTCCACATTGTTCGAGCAATTTTGACTGCAACGGAATTTGCGGCATCCAGACTGAAGAACCAGACTCCCGGATTTTCACCTTCTAGGTGAACGTAAGTTCTAACATTCATTTCGTGGAAATTCGAGAGTGGCGGAACGGAGGGTGACCAAACCGGTCGCACTTTGGACATTGTGAAGGGAACCAGCCCCACGTAGGCTTTACCATCGAAAGTATCGAGAGTTAGCCTCTCGGGAAGCATTCGTTGAAGTTCGACGGAGTCGACTTCCCAGTGGAGAAATAGGAGTTCGTGCCACGACTGGCGCATGACTACACGTCCATCAGGGCGAATGGTGGCGGAGACACGGTCAATGCTATTGGAACTTTTCAATAGGTGAACTCTTTGCGGACCTCAACATTGTGCAACTTAAAAATTCAGGCTAGAAGCTGTTTCAATTATACCAACGAATGGCTGACGCAATAACACTCATATGCCATTGGGGGGGACCGTGCTGTTAGCAGTGTCAGATGCAGATGGAATTTAGTTATCCGTATTGACAAATTCTAAGCAGGCGGGACGCCCGCGTTCTAATTGACTAATTTCGGACCTATATTACTTATTTACCCCACCATAAAACTTCCAAATGGTTTTGAAGTCGCGGGTAAGGGGCTGTTTGGTAAGGCTGGCACGCAGGAGCTCGATGGGAATCGCATTTTCATGCAAAATGGCATCGTTGTATTGCCGGTCGGTCATTTTCCCTGTGTTTACCAGTTCATCGTGCAGACCGCGAAGCTGCAAGCCGCCCAACATATAGGCAGCCTGATAAAGTGGTGGATAGCTGCCGTTGAATGAGCGTCGGACTTCTGCAGTGGCGTTGTCACGCTCATGACCGACGCGGTCGACAAGGAAGTCAATGCACTGTTCAGGAGTCATTTTGCCGAGATGAAAGCTAAGTGAGAAGATAATTCGTGCGCATCGGTGCATTCGCCAGAAGAGCATGCCGATGCGGTTTTCCGGAGATTGCGGGAATCCCTTGTTCCAGAACATCATCTCCCAGTAGAGCGCATTGCCCTCTACCCAGAATGGGGTATTGAAAATTCCGCGATAGGGCTTATATCGTTCTTCCATAAAGCCCTGAAGATGATGTCCAGGGATCAACTCGTGAAAAACCGTTGCGCGCGCAAAATGAACATTATTGCCGCGCATACTCATCATTTTTGCTTCATGAGACATGGTATCGGTTGGATAAGAAACGATGATCGATTCTCCACCGAGAAAGAATGGATTGACCAATTGCCTCTCGGGACTCATCATCTCCATGCGCCACGTCTCTTTGCAGAGTTCCGGAATTGTCACGAGGTTATTCTTTTCGAGAAATTCAATTGCTTCCAGTGCCAATTTGCGGATTAATTCCGGTTGTTTACCCGGCCCGACGTGCTGATTTTTGACAAATTCCAACGCCTTATGCCAGTCATCTCCATATCCCAAATCGTGCGATGCCTTCTTCATTTCGGCGTCGCACCATGCGAATTCCGAGTTGGCGATATCGACTGACTGTTCCGGTGAATAGGGGATCATCTCATATTGCAGGTCTGCAAGCAGGGCGTCGCGGCCGATGGGGCTTCCGATAATGGTAGTTTTGTCATCCGGGCGAATGCCAACCAATTTTTCCCTAATCGCCGCGGAATAGAGCTGCAGGCTGTGGTCCAGTGCCTTATGAGGTTCGGTCATCCACCATGTATAGAAAGGATCATAACCTTGATAGAACTTGTGCCATTCATTGAACCCGTTGCGAAGCCCATCGATGCGATCGGCACATCTATTTGCAAGCATTCGGTCCGCTTTTATGGCGGGAGTTTTAGGGTTCGGTTTGGTGCCGGTCTCTACCGATTTTCGAAGCGTATCAATCTCTTTGGCAAGGTTATTAACGGTTATAGCAATCTGTTCTGGATCGATTGTCTCCATCCTGCGTTGATGATCGATGAAGTCAGAAATGGTCTGTGCAAAGGGAATTAACGGGGTCTCTTCTGCACGACGTTTGGATTGAATTTCCAATCGGTTCAAGTTGCGTTTGAGATAGTTTTGAAACAAGAGATAGT
>CAISOI010000351.1 GCA_903886985.1 uncultured Chthonomonas sp. | reverse complement strand
GGGGTAGGATGTGTGCATGTTTCTTTTTGTGGAATACATATTTTTATGGGTTGCGGGTTGTCTAAATTTCATTTTCCCCAGACCGAGCTGCCGTTTCCATAATTCGCAAGAAGTATACCCTTGCTTCGCCCAATACTATCATGCTGAAACTTCGGCCAATTCTCTACTGTTCCATGGGGTCCCTGCTAATCCATACCTACGTAAGTCCCGAAGCCGATCTGGAAGCTATCGTTTCTACATATCATCATTCTTTCTTTGTTCGTTCTCTCATAACAATGATTTCAACTATCACTCACAAGGCACCTACCATGATGAACCACCGTTCGAAGTTTCAGATTGAATTTTTCCCTTCAGGTTGCACACCGGCAATATTCTACATTAATATGGTTTTAGAGGAACCCGTCTCCGTTTTTCTTATGCATTCGTTTTCATCATTCAGGAGAACCTGCGGGCATCGCTGTGAACCCATTTCTCTTGACTCCTGAAAGAATGTACGCATTTCATCGGGAATCTCAGAACCAGGTGGTATCGCTTCTCCACATTCTACTCCAAGATTTTTACGAATGGTCCCGTGACCGAGATATCCCATTCCCGACAGTCGAGGATTTTTTGTTTAGCAGTAGTACCTTTAGCCTGGAAACTATTCGGAACTGCTTTGATTCTCAAAATCACTTCGAATTGGTCGTTTGCGACGACATTGCCAATAAGTACGGTCAAACAGTCAATCTGTGGCTTCGTGAGTCCCGGACCGTCGTCGACCAGGACAGATCGGCTTGGGCCGGCCTTGCTGCTTATAATTTCATATCTCTTATCGGTGGTATGTATCGCCCATACATGGCCTCCCAGATTTTGGAACGGCACTTCTATGCTGGGCCAAGCCATCACCTGTTTTTCACCCTCAATTCTACCAAAACTTTTTCGGGAGTGCCTGCTGCCGAGTATAGCTGCGATTATTTTTCAACCCGGGCCCATTTCCTGTACAAGCTATTCCGCTCGTTTCCACAAACTCCGGAAGACGTTCAGGGAGTTCAATTTGTGAGGTTTTTCGATAATGCAATTAATAGGTATTCTGTTCGACACTGTGAGTACCCCCAACGTATAATAATCTTGCTGAATATTTTTATTTCTCTTCAGTTCCCTGAAGGCTGTGTTTGAGGGAATTCCCCATTTAACACCATCGGAGTTTAGGAAATTAAGTGTGGCAGTCACGACGTTGGCGATTTGTGTCTCGGACAGCAATGCCAATCATGAAAACTGGGCATCGCAGGCGCGCTTAGCCAATATGAACGCTACAGCTTTCGCCGTCACGGTTCACTCCTCGACAACCAACGAGACCATTGCCCGCCAAATGTCAGCCGATGCAAATCATTCAATTAGTAAGTTGACGAATCCGAACTCTGAGTACGTACCGAGAGGTTCACCTCTGGTGAACGGATTGTTTCGAGCCGCTGATAGTAATCCCTCTACCGTGCTGGTTCGTCAGGATCATTTTCGGGTATTTTTCTACCGACAACCCAGCGAAATTGGGCGCCCTTCCGTTGATTATGGTGTTTTCGGAGAGTATTTCAATCAACAGCTCCTACAACGTGCGTCCTTCTTGATAAACTTGTGCTTTATGCACAACGTGTTTCCGAAGAGGTTCACTGAGCAGTGTCCTTATTTCCGAGAGGAATTCACAAACTTTTGTTTGGCTTGTTGCGACAGCTCGAATTACGGGGTATTTGCTCAACTACCACCAGGTTGCTTCCCTTCTTTGTTCATGATATCTTCCCTAATGCTAGTCAACAGTTTTGCTTCTATTTTTGCCAGGTTCCGGGAAGAGCTTCGTCGCCGTCATACAGGCTGCCGCTCTGAAGGAAACGTTTGAAACATTTTTCCCTGGAACCTCTACCTCTCATCCATCAATCGTTGTCATCACTTCTGGTGTAACTGCTGAATTGGCTTTGGAGCGATGCCCACTTTTCCATACGGATAATCCTGCGCTGGCGGAGCATTTTTCTTGGGGAGTTCTGATGCCTGCCCTCGTGCAAAAGCAACCCGGAGTCGCCTGCGACAGCTGGATTATATTCGTCGTCCCAGAATCTCTTTTATCTCTGACTTTTCAGTCCTGCTTCAATAGTGGCAGACAAACCAGCTGCTACAATGTGATGTTTGACGAGGTTCTGACGGTTCTAAGTCAATCCAACTTCAGGCCAGTGGCGAGATTGGCGTTAGATTGGCTTTCACAAGAGTCTTCCCCATGGGGGCGTGTGAGAACCAGAGGGATGTCTGGGACACTCCACCGGTTTTTTGCGAAGTCTCTGTGCAGTCTTATGAAGCTGGAGTACGGTTCCATCAAATATTTTGGCGAAAAAGTCGAATCTTTTTTTCGTCGGGGCGAATACTCCATTAAAAATGTCGCCAGCCAAGAAGAAGCGTACAATTTTTTGGTTCCTTTACTCGCTGAATTTTTGCGGATCTTTCCCGGAAGAGCGGTAAGTAGCATTATATTAGTTGATAGTATTGTTCTTCAATTCTTTCTGTTCTTAAAATAGTACCTGATCCATCGTTGATTCACTGTCAGGTTCTGATCATCGTTCCTTCTGTTGAAATTTGCACTGCGCTTACTGAAAAGCTCTCGAAGGAACCCGGGCTGCTTGGCAAACGAGTCGGGTCGATGCACGGAGGGTCAACAGAAAATTTTCAATTTTTCTTCGGCAGCCGGAACGGCCCAGAGGATCCAAACTCTCTCCACATTCTGGTTGCCACTACCTGTGCTTGTGAAGGTACCACTGTGAATTTTTAGTAGTATCAATGATAGCTACTAGTATACGCCTATGATAGGTCAATAATAATTATTGTTATCACATTTTCAATCAGGTGGCACTGCGAAGTATTGTCTGTTGAAGATTTCGTTCCTTTATCAGTACAGCGCTGATTCGCAGGGTCAAGGTTTGGAGTTATTAATTCTTCGGATTTTCCGAGAAAAGAGTCTGCACTTTCTAGAAACTAAAAAAATCAGGGGACCAAAGGAACGACCGAACAGCACTGACTTCTGATGAACCGTTCTTCCTTGTCATTCATTGCGAGGCGCTTTTCCGAAATCGAGTCCAATCCACTGCGGCGCCGGCGCAAGGTCAACTTCGCAACCAATTCTTTGAGGACGAGTACCCCGGTCTTACGGAGGCCGAGCGTAAGATTACCTCAAGAATTGTGGGCTTTCAAAGCTACCAGTTCTTCATTGACGCTTTGAACAGTGAAGGCG
>CAISOI010000350.1 GCA_903886985.1 uncultured Chthonomonas sp. | reverse complement strand
TATCCTGGTCTTCCTTGGACAACATCTCGGTGTGTTTGGTATCTTTGAACAGGTGACAATTACATGTTTCAGCACCGGCCAACCCACAAATAGCTAAAAATGGCAATCCTGCAATAGAGCCAAAGCCTAGATCGGTTAGAGAAACGAAGAAGTCCAAAGGTGTAATTTTGGTTCGGATGCTGATAACAGACTCTCCAGTTTGTAATACAGAGATGGTTAACAAATAATTCAGACCAGGCCGAATATTTATTATCCATTTGTCCCTGTCGATAGCTCTTACAGAAACATTGGATTTAGGTTTAATATATGATGGAATGAACTTAATATGCGTAAATATTATCGCGTCAATTTTCTCTTGAATTTCAAGTGTAGACCATGTTATTCTGCCTCGCCATGTCTTCGACTGTACACCTCTCATCGACCACAGGTTCAAGTTCTTTAGGTACTTCTGCCATCGCAAATCTTCAAGCGAAGTCAACGCAACTGCAAGGATAATTATGGTCCATATTACGACACTTGCA
Organism: uncultured Chthonomonas sp.; assembly: GCA_903886985.1. Taxonomy (GTDB): domain Bacteria; phylum Armatimonadota; class Chthonomonadetes; order Chthonomonadales; family CAJBBX01; genus CAISOI01. Next base: position 2,330 of record CAISOI010000350.1, on the reverse strand, counting down.
ATATAATGAGGATTCGACACTTTACCGTCCCTCCTCAAATGCCATCTCGCAGCCAACTATTGCAACCCAATCATTCACTATCATGGCTCCAAAAGCACGAATAATAGTATTGCCCATTGTAATGCTAGGCAACTTCCATTTAACGGCATTAACTAAGCCGATCATGCCCGCAGGGCCAGTCAACCAATCCATGTTGTCGTGGAGGTATTTTTCGAGCCGCTTAACGTACTGGTCTTCAACAGGAATACCAACAAAACATTCAAGTACATTTCTCAAAATGCGATTACGCCCAATTGCCGTTGTACTCATCAAGTCAAAGAAAAACACATATACGTTGAAGCCAACGCCACTATTTTCATATCCAGTGCGGTCAATCGTATTAATTGGATCAGAATTAGCGTACAAATACCAATTGGTTCCACTTTGCTTAGAATCCTCACTCACAAACCGCCCCACCGCCGGATCCACATACCGCGCCCGCATATAGATCATCCCAGTGCTGTCTTCCGAGGGATGACCCAGAGATCCTACAAACCCATGATTCGTGCTCTGCGTCCCGCCGCTGGTGCGCTTAGCGCCGTAAACATCATACGAGCGCGTGGCTGTCAAGTTTCCATTGAGATCCACCTCACCAAGGACCGATCCCAGCCCATCGTACGAATACCACTTTACACCATTGGCATCTTTTCTATACTCAGATCCCCTTGGTCCAATCAGATATGTCGCAGTGCTTTGAGCCCCCCCATTCGTGCTGGCAACCTCCTGCACCATCATCGAACCGTCCAGCACGGAATCGGTGGTCGTCACGTTGCTTCCGGTCGTTGCGACGTTCCTGTGCCTCAGCCCATCACTGGCATAAGTAAACTGACTGGTCGTGCCGTTATAGACACACTGTGTCAGTCTATTTTGCGAATCCCAGGTGTTTGTCCTGCCTCCGCCGGTCAGGGTGTTGCCGTTGGCGTCGTTCGTATAGCTGTTTGTACCACGTGTCAGCAGCATATTCGCAGCGTTGTACGTGTAGTTCTCGGTCAGGTTGTTATCAGTCTTTTGGAGGCGGTTGCCCATACTGTCGAACGAGTAAGTTTGAGTTTCGCCATCCCCATAGTTGACTGTGTTCAGCCGATAGAGATTGTCGTACCCGTAGATTTCCGTTCGGACTACCCCGCCAGAATTCGAGATCTGATTGGTTAATCGCATTCCCGCCTTGTTGTATTGGTAATCATTTTGCGTCAATACGGATATCGATTCCGTCTGATCCTGATTGATGTGGTGGTACGTATTCTTTATCTCGTCGAGCCATCCATGGGTCTGTGGGTCGTCGGCACCATAGGAATCATAAACATAATCTGTCTGGCACCATTGGATGAGCTTGCCAGTCCCGTCAAAAGTCTCATTCCATTTTGCCTGATACATCAATCCCGTGCGATCGATGTTGTATTCGCAGATTCTGGCACCGTCATCCCGCCCATATGGAGATATTCTATGCGTAAATTCGATTTCCTCTGAATCAATTTCCTGACCCGTCATTTCGACCGAAGCATGAGTATCTCGCAGTTCATTCAAGATTTGTTGGCGGAGTGGAGAAATCTGATTTTCAAGACGATTCCCACTCAGCCTCAGTTACCAGCAGATGTCCCTAATCAGCGAGTCCGAGGAGGCGGACTTCGGGCCTTTCACAGCCGCGAATTCATTCGCCAGGCTCACATATCTTCGGACTTACCAATCTACGTTCGCCTTTAGGTTCTCTCCATTACATCGCACCATCAAATTCCCATCCTTGGAGGGGTGGCAGACGCAGTCTGACGGGGTGGTCTCTCTTCAGACCAGTACCTCAAAAAACTTTTTCAAAAAATTTTCAAACAACCTTGCCGACTTTTCCAACCCCACGCGAGTATTGAAGTATAAGCACAAAACATCAGGTCGTCGGTCCGATCAGCCGACGTCCTAAACCAGGGTTCAATTTGGTGCGGCCGCACAAAATTGCATCCAAACGTACTTGTAGAGTGCGGGCCTTGTGCCCGCCCAGCGACTAGTCGGATGAAAGGAATACCTATATGGTTCTCTAAGGTTCCAGCCGTTGCCGATATCCTGTCCATCAATGTTAAAAGACCGTCGCCGTTGTGATAAAAATTGAATACGTACCATGTTACAAAATGCCTTAAACACAACTAAATACGCACCAAGCGAATCCGGAGAAAACCAGCCCGTGGCCAGGGCTCCCATTCACCCATTCGCCTTTGATGTTTCACCCATTCGAGACGCAAAGGTCTATCGGTTCACATTCTTTCCGTGTCCAGATAAGACGCACATCACACCTGTACTACTTAACT
>CAISOI010000349.1 GCA_903886985.1 uncultured Chthonomonas sp. | reverse complement strand
GCCAGTCGAAACCACTTCTTCGCTTCTAAATCGAAATCTTCAAGTGAGGAGATTGGTATCCGATGCGTGATTCGGTCCTTTTTGGCCAAGCCGCCGGTATCCAAAACTCTCTCGGTGAATGGCTCTGTGTCCAACGCAAATCCGAGATGGATACGTGTATTGGTTGTTGGCTTTATTTGTGCGAACACCACCGTTTTGAATAATGGGACAAATGTTGCACAAGGGCAGACCATGACATCCGCTCCAAGTTCCATGCCGAACCGAACGATTTCGTCATAGATGGGCCGGAGTTGTGCTTTTTTGCCCGAGTACATTCCGTCCACGAGTTCTACGGGGCGGTAGTTCTCAACACGTCCATGCCCAAAAACAAGGGAAGCGAGCCATGTTGCATAATTGGAAGTGTGACCGTGTTCAGTTTTGTACCACTGATCGAGTTCCCGCTCGGTTAAAGGACCGGCTCGTTTGCCAATCTCAACCCATTCCGAAACATCTTTGCCAGTTCGTTCTTTGATTAGGCGTATAGATGCTTCTTCGCGGGCGTACGCTGGATGCACAGAATAGATGGATCCGGGGATTCGGGAACCGGGAGTTAAAGCCATTTCGAATGTCTCCTTAAAGTCGAAATTACGGTACAAAGAGGATCTTGTACCCTTATTATAGGAGCAAGGACTAAATCCGTATATTGTATCTGTACTCAAACTGTATGTCACAATATCTTAAACAATTGCTTGCTCCAATTGCGGCTAACCGCCTTTGATTGTGGCCAGGAAGATATGTCCTTATGCCAAAAGCTCCTCAAACTAATTCCAAGTCATCCTCACCGATTAAGGAACCTGTAAACCGCACTGGTCTCATCGCCGCGGTAGCAGTGTGCTTTCTGGCTATAGGGGTTTTTGCTTATCAAGCCAAAGTGACAATGGAAAATCGCCCACCTGAGCGACTGAGACTAGGCGAGGAAGTGAAGTTGGAGCCTCCACCAGGCCTACCGGACAGTGATGGCTCGGCACTTCGAAACGAACTCAATGCAATTGTTCCAGCCCGTACGATGGCAATGGCAAATCGAAAGCCAGGGAATTATGTAAAAGTGGCACAGGTTGCTCTACTGGCAAATGACTTTTTGACAGCACGGGAAGCTCTGCTGGCGGCAGTTGCTGGACAAAAAGATGTTCCTATGATAGTCAATGATATGCTAGGGAGGACTCACCTGGAGTTGGGCAATCCTGATAAGGCGCTCGCAATCTACAATAAGTTAATCAAAGAATACCCAACTCGGATCGAGCCTTATGTTGGTAAAAGTCGTTCTCTTGCCGCTTTGGGTAGGACGTCGGAATTGGCGGCTCCCCTTGAGCTGGGGATGAAATCTATCAAATCAAATGATTACGGTGGGTTCATCTATCTCGCAACTGAATATGATCGACTTCGAGACCTCGCGAAAGCCTTAACTGCCGCGGAGAGAGCGATGAGAGCTGATCCAGACAATGCTACGGTCAAAATTTTGAACGCAGGTATTTTGTATAAACTGCGTCGATATGATGAAGCGTTGGTATTATTGCGTGCAGTTGTTACATCAGACGCAAAAAATGGTCCTGCACGTAGAATGTTAGCGCAAATTCTTGACAGTGATTTGACCGGCAAGAGAGATCGAGTCGAGGCGGAACATTACTTCTTGGAAGCACTGAACATTTCGGACAAAGACTCGGATGCAGCGTGGAGATTGGCGACCTCGTGTATAGAGCAGAAACGATTCAAGCAGGCTGCATACTTGCTGACATTGCTCTTGAAATCGGTACCTGATTCTGCTGGTGCGCGTCAGCAGTTGTCCAAAGTAGAATCAAATCTGGGGAATACAACTGAGAGTTTGGAACAGGCAAAAATTGCCACACTGCTATTGGAGCGCAACAGTGATGAAGCTCTCAAAAAGGCAGAAAGAGATCGCAAGCAGACTGATCCGCTAGCTCATCTGGCTTTGGGGCAGCACTACGTGAAATACAGTCAATTTAAACCGGCGTTGCTTGAGTTAGAGGCGGCCTATAACCTATCTCCATCAATTGGGGACAAACCGTTGCATGAACTTTATTCGACCATTGGAGTACCTCAGCCGGTTTATGACATGAAGACTCCTTAGTATGACTGCACGATATCTTTCGATTCTGAAATCTCCATTGGGTAGGACTGCTGGATTCGTGTTGCTTGTGTACACACTTTGCGGGTGTGTTCACGCCAAACCGGTTGCCGGTACCGGAAATGTGTCGACTTCCGCCAATGGAATCAAATTTCAGGATGTTACTGCAACCGCTGGCATTCAGTTTGATCGTCAAAATGGGGCATTTGGCAAAAAATGGTTCCCTGAGACAATGGGCGGCGGCGGGGCGTTTATTGATTATGATAATGACGGGTATCAGGATATTCTCCTCGTTAACGGGGATTGGTGGGCAGGGCATAACCTTACTGGCAAGAGACCGACACTTGCCCTATATCATAACGAACATAACGGTACATTCACCGATGTAACTTCCAAATTGGGGCTTAATGTTTCAATCCAGGGTATGGGGGTCGCAATCGGTGACTTCGATAACGATGGCTATGACGATATCTACATAACTGCTGTGGGGCAAGGCAGGCTGTTTAAAAATCTGGCTGGTAAAGGTTTCAAGGATGTCACAACGGTGTCAGGGATCAATGATATTGGTTGGGGAACAAGCGCCACATGGCTGGATTTCGACAACGATGGGAAGCTCGACCTCTTTGTTTGCCATTACGTAAAATGGACGCCCGCAACCGACAAATATTGCGGAACAACAACCAAGACCTACTGCCTCCCCGAAGTATACGAAGGTGAGTCGTGTCGGTTATATCACAATGACGGCAACGGCAAATTCACCGACGTGACAAAGAAGTCGGGGATCCTTAACAAGAATGCCAAGGGTTTAGGTGTCGCAGTTGTGGATGTCAACGGAGATGGTTGGCCGGATATTGTTGTTGCATGTGATATGGTCCCCAATTTGGTCTATATAAACCAGAAGAACGGGACATTTCTTGAAAAGGGTGTTGAAACTGGGCTTGCCTTGGGTGATAATGGATCGCCACATGCTGGAATGGGCATAGACGTTGGGGACTATCGTGACACTGGCGGAACAGGTATTGCAATTGGCAATTTTACAAATGATGGCCTGTTTGTGTACGACATTGACACTGCAGCTTCTCATGCCGAACGCAATCACTCCGCTGCTCTGACGACTGCAACTATTGCATACATCACTTTTGGACTAGTATTTGCGGATTTTGATAATGACGGCCTGTTGGATATTTTTGCGGTCAACGGCCATCTGGACGACACAATAAATGAGGCAAATGGTGGCACCGGTTATCGGCAACCGGCGGTTTTGATGCGAGGTGCGGCTGGAGGGAATTTCACAGACGTTAGCTCGGGTGGAGGACCTGTGGTGGTAGCCAAGGACGTGGGCCGTGGCCTTGTCAGAGGAGACTTTGATAACGACGGCAAGCTCGATTTGTTACTGATCCCAAATGTAGGTCCTGCGCGGTTATTAAGGAATACATCCACGACAGACGGATCATGGCTCCGTGTATCGCTTGAGGGTACTAAGAGCAACCGGGATGGTTATGGAGCGGTTGTAACAGTGACTGTAAACGGTAAGAAGTATGTAAGGTATGCCTCAAGTGGCTCCAGTTATTGCTCTGCGCATGATCGCAGATTGCATTTTGGACTGGGATCCGCCACTGGGCAGGCACAGATTGAAGTGAAATGGCCCACCGGTAGGGCCGAAACGTATATTGCAAACTCACTTCCAGGCGAGTACAAATGTGTAGAGGGAATGGGAAAGAAATAGACCGGAAGCGATTTCGCTTCCGGCCTTATCATCCTACTTGTATATCTTCTCAAGCTCTTCTAATCGCGGTTTTACAACGCTAAGCGCGTCCGAGACGAATTTCGGATCCTTGAAATCAAGGTTTAAGAACTTCTTCAATAGGTCTGTTGGGGCTGCATCAAACCCGTTTTTCACAAGTGCAAGGTATTTAGGAACAAAGGACTTTGGATCCTTCAGGTACATTTCGTAGTACTTGAGTGCAAGCATTTGCGCGAAAACATAGTTGACATAGTACATCGGCTGCGTAAAGAAGTGGTGGACGATAATCCATTCCAATCGGGCGTCTGGATTCTTGGGATACCATATGGAAAATCGTTCCCCAATCGACTGTGTCATTTTGTCAAAATCATCCGCCGTTTTGAGTTTTCCTGCTCCGACACCGTCGTAAATTCCCTGTTCGATGGACGCTTGGCGAGCTACTGGGAAGACCGCCATCATTGAATCGAGCAGCTTCTCAAGATAATATGCCTTTTTGACTGGATCGGTCTCTTTCTTACTGATGTAGTCGCCCAGCAATATTTCATTGAACATTGCAAAGGACTCGGTGAAGTAGGGCGCACCACCTGAGAAGGAGGGAAGTACTTTGTTGTTCTGCATCAGTTGGTTATGAACAGCATGACCTGATTCGTGGATCATAGTGTCCACATCTTGGTAGTATCCTTCGTAGGTATAGCTGTAGAAGATACTATTCTGACTGCCAGGTTGTCCCCATGAAAAGGCTCCGGGGACTCGGTTTTCGCCACCCACAATGTCCAATCGTCCATTTGCCGGGTTAAGCAACAAATTAAGTTCCTTTGCATATTCCGGCCCAAAAGGCGCGAGCGCCTCCTTCATAACCTGAGTTGTCTCAGCGATGGTGAATCGAGGCTTTGGTAAGCCGGGAGGTGTC
>CAISOI010000348.1 GCA_903886985.1 uncultured Chthonomonas sp. | reverse complement strand
GGGAGCAATGTAAATTGACTTCCCATCAAAACTTCAATGCGTCTCTCCAAATCACACTTTTTGGATTGCCCTCAGTCCGAGTCAACGGCATACCCATTTCCCCGTTGAGATCGCGCAGGGGTATGTGGTTATTGGCGTTGCTGGTATTAAACCACGATCGAGACGTTGATAGAAATTGGTTGTCGCAGACACTCTGGCAGGAGAGTACCGACGAGCGTGCTCTTGCCAGCCTCCGAATCAGTCTGAATGACCTACGAAATGCTCTCGGCGATTGCTCTAGCTGTATTGTTTCTCCAACACGTAATTCCCTGAGATTCGATGCGTTAGATACCTGCGTCGATCTGATTGAATTTGATAAAAGGATCAAGTCCGACGTTTCCGACTTGTTGGAACATTCGGTCGAACTTTATCAAGGAGCACTGCTGGAAGGATGTAGTGAGGAGTGGATCCTGCAGGAGAGGCTTTGGCGCGAAGATGCAGTCATTGCCGCGCGAGAGAAACTTGCCCACAATTACTTTGAGAAAGGAGATTTTGCCAATTCAGAACGACATTTAAGACGAATTATTAAGCTAAGTCCATGGAAACAGACTGCACAGAGATTGTTGATGGAAACACTTGCGGGTTCGGGAGATTTGGCTGCCGCAACAACTGTTTATCGAGACTTGCGGGTAGCACTGCACAACGAGCTCAATGTTCCTCCAGACTCTGAAACGATTGCTCTTTATGAAAGGCTAAAGGAGAGGTCTCTGAAAACGGGGAGCGAGACCACCACTTCAATTAAGCTAGAAGCTGCCCTGCCAATAGATTCCTTTCAAAGTCGAAATAAGACGAATCTTTATTCCCCGATATCCAAGCTCATTGGCAGAAAGGCGGAGATCATTACTGTAGAATTATCGATTCAAAACAGCCGACTTGTAACCCTGACGGGAATAGGTGGAGTAGGCAAGACCCGGTTAGCTGTGGAAGTTGGGCAAAAGCAGTTGAGCAAATGGCCTGATGGGGTTTGGTATGTAGATCTTGCCACAGTATCGAGCGAAGAGTTGGTTCCGCAGAGTGTTTGTTTGATATTTGGGATTCAGGAGGTGAAAGGTAGACATCTTACAGAAATACTGATCCAATACCTCGAACATCGAACTTTACTGTTGATCGTTGATAATTGCGAGCACCTAGCTGTAGCAACCGCAAATATGATCGATTCGTTATTGCGCTCATGTCCTAAAATTTCAGTAATAGCGACTTCACGCCAACCGGTGGGTATTACGGGAGAGAGCGTATTTCAGGTTCCACCACTCGGGATTCCAAAAGTACCGAAGAGTTTTGACCAGTCACAGGTAGATCAAGGGTCTGCGATGAAATTTGAGGCAGTACAGCTGTTTGTTGAGCGAGCGTGCGCTGTTCATTCGGGCTTTCGATTGACGGATTTCAATGCTCTGGACGTTCTTGAAATCTGTCGAAACCTCGATGGAATTCCATTGGCAATTGAATTGGTGGCAGCGAGGGTTCGCGCCTATTCTACTGAGCAGATTATTGCCGAGCTTAATAGCCAACTTGGAACTTTCGTTAATACTAACACTACTGCACAGCCGCGTCAACAGACACTTCAAGCCATGATTGACTGGAGTTTTGATCTTCTTTTGCCGGACGAAAAGATCTTGATGAGAAGACTTGCGGTGTTTGTTGGTGGGTGGAGTTTGGAGGCGGCGTCAGAGATTTGCTCAAGTTATGGATTGAATCGGGAAGAGATTCCTGAATTGATATTTAGACTGGTGGACAAATCCCTAGTTTTGTCGCGCCAATCCGAAACGGAGTCGCGATATGGTTTTCTAGAGACAGTGAGAAGATACGCGCTTGACCAACTTCAGAAATCCGGGGAATACGAGCGTACCGCCAGCCTTCACCGTGACTACTTCTTGGAATTTGCTGAGACATCTTCCATTGGTTGGAACGGTTCTGATCACCTGAAGTTGATCGGAATATTCGAAGTGGAATATGGGAATTTGCAGTTTGCATTAAAATGGTCCGTCGAGACAGATTTGAGAATGCGATTTGTTCTCGCTTTATGGCAATACTGGTTTCAACGGGGTACTTACTCGGAAGGCCGTGCATGGTTAGAGAATGTCATTGAATTAAGTGCGGATCAGCCTCCATCTGATCTACGGTCGGAGGCGATGATCCGTGCTGGTAATTTTGCGTGGAGGTTAGGGGACTTTTCCAGTACCGAAAAGCACTGGCAAGCTGCCTGGAACGACAATCAAAATTCCAGCAACGGGGAACTGAGGTCGACGGCACTACATCATCTCGCTCTGTATGAATACGAATGTGGCAGTCTTGAAAAAGCGGAATCTCTCTGCATTGAGAATTTGGAGTTGCGGTTAAAGATTGGGAAGGACCTCCCGGTCTTGGCGACCAAGTCACTTCACGCAATGATTATGCATCGTCAGGGAAAATTAAATGAATCGCAGATTCTGCACGAACACGTGCTGGAATCCGCCAGGAATATCGGAGCAACGAGATTGTCCATCAGCACTCTAGGGAATCTCGCCGCACTTGCTTTCGACAAGGAAGAGTATAATCGTGCTCAAAACCTTTGGGAAGCATGCCTTGTGGAGGACGTTGCACGCGATTATCGCTGGGGAATGGCAAGTTCTCTCGGCTTCTTGGGCTATGTTGCTTATAAGCAGGGAAAGCGAGAGGATGCTTGGAAATTTTATACGGAATGTCTTCACCTTACTCGAGACCTTGGCGACCTCGGGCTAATTGTTCGTGTGACTGAAGGGATTGCTAAGCTTTTGTGCGTAGAGAAAGCCTACGAATCGGCGTGCCTTATATTCGGAAATGTGGGAATGTTGCGGCAGAAAAACAACCTCTTTGTCCCGCCCAATTTAAAGGTGGAACTGGATGTAATCTATGATTGGTTGATGGACACTCTCGGCGAGGAGCGGTTCGAATCCATTATCCTTAGAGGGCAGGAACTGAACGGGGATACTGTGTTTAAGATGTTGACGGACTTTTGTAAGAATTCGACAATGGTTGGTTGAGGAAATTATGCTTTCAATACTCCTTGGTTTGGCAGTAACGGATATACGAGCGGGATCAGACTGGTTGGTTAAACCAGGTGACTACAAAGCGAAAATTGTTGCCAGAATGGAGCGGACTATCGATTCGTACCCCGCCACATATGAGTTGGATAACGGTTTGGTAAAGCGTGTTTTTTCGACGAAACACAATGGCGCTACCATTGCTATTGATAACCAAATGACAGGGCAGGCTATGCTTCGAGCGGTTGAGCCGGAAGCAATATTGACCATTGATGGAGAGGCGGTCGTGGTTGGCGGGATGTCTGGTCAACCTGATCATGCTTATCTAAGACCAGAGTGGTTGGACTATATGAAGCCACTGGGACCATTTCAGTTTGGTGGAATCAATATAGTGCCCATAGACGCTCCTTTCCCGTGGAAGCGTGGTACTTCGGTTGCCTCCGCGGCGAAGTGGCCCGCAGTAGGCACATCTCTTGTCCAGAAGTTCAGAGGCAATGGGAAATGGAGCGGCATTGAAGTAACCGTTCATCACGAAATCTATGATGGCTTGCCAATGCTATGTAAATGGATAGAAATCAAAAACAACCGAGCCCATTCCATCCGATTAGGAAGTTTCACTTCTGAGCGCCTGGCAATTGTGGAACGAGAATCGATAGTCGATTCGGTCGCAAGGTGGGAGCTTCCTAATATCTCTGTTATCAGCGACTATTCTTTCGGAGGCATGAACGCATCAAATTCCACGCATACAACCTACTGGGGCGAAGATCCGAATTATCCCACACAAGTTAACTACGAGCATAAAACACCGTGCCTGCTTGAAAGCAAATTGCCAATAGGGCCGGATGTAGATATTGCTTCAAAAGGGATATTCAAGTCGTTTCGGACATTCGAGCTATACCACGATTCTGATGATCGGGAGCGCAAAGGGCTGGCAATTCGCAAAATGATGAGAATGTTGGCACCCTGGGTCTCGGATAATCCTCTCATGTTGCACCTCACTTCCACTAATCCTACGTTAGTAAAGCGTGCGATTGATCAGTGTGCTGAAGTGGGATTTGAGATGGTCATTTTTAGTTTCGGCAGCGGCCTGAACATGGAAGACACCTCAGCGCTCAATATTCAAAAATTTCAGCAGTATGCCGATTATGCCCACAGTAAGGGTATGAGGATAGGCGGTTATTCCCTGCTTGCGAGCCGACGTATTAACGACGAAGAAGACGTTGTGAATCCCAAAACGGGCAAAACCGGTGGCTCTATATTCGGGAATTCGCCGTGTCTGGGCAGTCGATGGGCGGATGGCTATTTTCAGAATATTACGAAGTTCCTTACTCAGACTAAATTTGATCTCCTAGAGCACGATGGAAGTTATCCCGGGGACGTGTGCGCCTCGATCAGTCACCCAGGGCATCACGGTCTGAACGATTCTCAGTGGACACAATTCCAACGGATTGCGACCTTTTATCAATGGTGTCGGTCTCGCAACATCTTTCTAAACGTGCCTGATTTCTATTTTCTTAATGGTTCGAACAAAACTGGCATGGGGTATCGAGAATCCAACTGGTCTCTGCCTCGTGCAGAGCAGCACATCCATGCCCGCCAGAACATCTTCGATGGCACATGGGACAAAACTCCTTCGATGGGATGGATGTTTACGCCACTTGTGGAGTATCAGGGCGGCGGGCAGGCGGCAACAATAGAACCCTTGAAGGATCATCTGCCCGATTATGAGCAGCACCTCGCCAATAACCTTGGTGCAGGCGTGCAGTCTTGTTATCGTGGGCCACGATTATTCGACACTCCGGAGACGAAAGCCAAAGTTACAAAGTGGGTGCAATTTTACAAGCGTCATCGTGCGATTTTAGAGTCTGACATTGTCCATTTGAGACGTGCAGATGGGCATAATGTGGATGGGCTGTTGCATGTTAATCCTACTCTCAAGGAGTGCGGATTTGCAGTCTACTATAATCCCGGGTCTGTCGCGCAACCGGCCATGGCGAACCTGCCACTACGTTACACTGGTGCCGTAAGAACTGTAAAATTGACATTCTCGGATGGTAGATCCCAAACTGCTGCAGTTGGTTTCGATGGGAAGGTAAAAATCAATCTATTGGTTCCGGCAAAAGGCACCGGATGGGTGATGATCGAACGGTAAGAAAAAGTAGTTGGAGTATGATTAATAGACATGCATCCGATGTAATCGATGAGTCGGCACCATTCGTTGATCGAAACCGTATTCAAAGTGAAATGAAACTTAAGCTTGCAAACATAATTCAATGTTTGATGTTACTGCTAATAAGTGCTAGCAGGGTTTCTGCATGCCAGCACAATCTGGCTCAAACGCAACCGAAGAAAAGCTGTTGCGTTGAAATCCAACGATCTTGCGAATGTAAACCAGAAATTTCTGACAGGTTTACGTCCCGGTTCAATTCGCATTCCCAATTTGTTACGGTCATTCTCGAAGACCTTGGTGGACTGCTACAGACTCCTTGTTCATGTGAAGTTAGATCTGGTGATCCATTCGCCAATCCAGCAATTTCCACCCAGTTTCAGATGTCAGTCATACATAAGAACATCGTGGACGTTTGTCTTGGAATAGAACTAGCAGCCTCAAGTCCCTACTACGATACAGTTGTACGTGCTCAAAAGAGTGCGCCGCCAGATCTTGCTTCGCTTCGCGCTCCACCTTTCAAGGGATGATTCTGTCTGCCGGTTGAGACTCTGTACCGGATTGCTCAGTTGCATCTGTACTTGAAAGGTTTTGATTATGAACTATTTTCGTTTGTCGCTGATCGCGGCAGTTTCTCTACTAGTTTCATGTCCTACATTTGGACAAAGTGATGGATATCTGGCGCGCGTTGGGAAGTACTCTGTCCAATTGAGAGTCCCTGCGGCGGGACTAAATGCTGGACAAGAGATAGATGTTGAACTTCATATTGCAGACGCCAGCCAGGACGATCCTGTTCAGGGCGCCCCTCCGGTGGTAAATGCTAAATTGGCTGCGACAGTAACTATGCCATTGATGGCGTCCATGCCAGCCCAAAGTCCCAAAACACACCAAGAGGGTGTCGCAGGCGATTATGGTGTAATACTCTACTTTCCTCACGGCGGTGATTACTTGCTTAGGCTATCTGTAACTCCGCCAGGGGAAACACCTTTCAGCGTAACTTTCAAGCTTCCTGTCGGCGATGCATTGGTCGGCTCCGCCCTTAAGCGCCCTCTGACTATGCCGTATTCACTTGTATTGAACACCACGCCCGCGGTGGTCACTAGTGGAATTAATACTGAGCTTAGAGTGAATATCCGAAGACAAAGCGATGGTGCGATTGTTAAGGATTTTGATACCGTCCACGAGCGCAAAATACACCTCATGATTGTTCGAAAAGACCTCGCAGTTTTTTCCCACGAGCACCCTGAGTTAGACGCGGATGGCAATTTCAAATTGTCGTTCACATTCCAGACCGGCGGGGAATATCAGATCTTTGCGGATAGTGCGCCTAAGGGTGCTGGGGCGGTGGTCGTTTCGACAGGAATAAAAGTGAACGGTCCTGCGGGGAACGCGGTCGCCCGATCATTGGAAGTCAATTTGAGCGATGTGGTTGACGGAGTGAATGTCCGTCTTCAAAACCCACTTACGTCCCTCAAAAGTGGTCGGACACTTGCGCTAAATTTCAGCTTGCGTGACAGCAACGGTGCGAACATCACCAATGTTGAACCGTGGTTGGGAGCAGCGGCACATCTGATCTTGGTCCATCAGGATGCCTTGACATTTGTACATTCTCACCCGGACGAGACGAGCCCAAACAATGGCAAGAATGGAATGTTGACTTTTAATGCTCGATTTCCCAAACCAGGAATTTATCGGGGATGGCTACAATTCCAGCGAGAAGGCAAAGTATCGACCGGAGTGATCACAGTGAAAGTAACCTCATGACAAAACAAATACTCATCAAATTCATGTCGGTCGTTCTTATCCTAAGCTCTGTGGTTCCGAGTAGTGCTCATGACGAAAAGGGAAAGAAATTACCTCCATCGAAAGCTGCCGCAGACTTAAAACTGGCGCGTACTCAAATGGATGCCGCCAAGCATAAGCTTGCACAGAGCGGTAGCTATTCGTGCTGCATTAAACCTCCGGTTAACGCAAAGGAACCGGGTTGCGACCTGTGCGTGAAGAACAATGGTTCCTGCAATTGTGGTGCCAATCTGGCAGCTGGAAAAGGTGTATGTGGTGAATGTTTGGCGGGGTGGCGAAGTGGAAAGGGAACATTTGCAGGTATCAAGCCAACCTCTGTGACTCTTTTGGACAGTAGTCATCAGGCTGTTTCCAAAGCTGTTCCGTCAACAACCGATATTGTCACTGCACAGTCGACACTTGTCAGGGCGAAAAAGGTTTTGGTAGCCGAGAAGCGATATTCTTGCTGTATAAAAAAAGGTGGTTGTGACAGTTGTGCCTACGAAGCGAACTGCAACTGTGCTGGCGAGATTGCCAAGGGACCTAAGGGGGCAGGAATATGTGGTGATTGCCTGGACGGCCAACACTCTGGAATCGGGAGAATTGCGGGTATCGATCCGACTTCTTTGAAACTCGCGCTGATGTCTGGGGAGATGATCATGGCCTTTGGTAGTATTCCGGAATCCCGTGAGGGTTCAGGGACGTCTTGGCAGCCCGACTCTACGATTATGAACGGTACTCATACAGAGTTGGGACACTGGATGCTTATGACGCATTACAACCTTTCACTCAACTTGGATAGCCAAACGGGTCCGCGCGGGGTATCTCAAGCCAACGCGACGAACTGGTTCATGATAATGGCACGGCAACCATTGGGAGATGGAAACAATAGCAGTAAGAGTGACCTACAATTAAAGGGGATGTTCAGCCTCGATCCTCTCACCATTGGCAGTGGAGGTTACCCGCTCTTGTTTCAGTCAGGGGAAGTTTACGGAGGCAAGGCGCTTGTCGACCGGCAGCACCCACATGACTTGTTTATGGAACTATCTGCTCGCTACCGATACAAGTTTTCTGAGAAGTCCGTAATTTCGCTGTACGGTGGACCTATTGGGGAGCCTGCGCTTGGACCGACAGCTTATGTTCACCGAGCATCTTCCGGCTCATTGCCGATGTCTCCAATCTCACACCACTGGCAGGATAGCGCGCACATTGTTTCCGGTGTCGTGACACAGGGCATAAGTTATGGGGGATTGCAGCTAGAGCACTCGTATTTCACCGGTCGGGAACCAGATCCAAATCGCTGGGACCTCGACCCGATTCACCTAGATTCATCTTCCACGCGACTTAGTTGGAATCCGGGCAAAAATTGGTCGCTTCAGACATCTTATGGTGAGCTTCAAAGCCCAGAGGCGCTGCATCCCTTCGACAATTTACGCCGAACAACTGCCTCTGCCCACTATTTCACAGGCGATGGAGACCGAACATTTGCAGGCTCTCTTATCTGGGGTCGCAACGACTCCGGGGGCGTGAAAACCGACAGCATTTTGGCTGAAGGTACCTATGCATGGAACGACAATTGGAGCGGCAGTTTACGCATCGAAACCGTGGATAAATTGGGAGAGGACGTGGGAGTATTGCCTTCGACCTCCAGACACAGATTTACTGAGATGACGCTGGGAGCCATTCGTGAAGTGGCAAAAAACAGACCGTACAAGCTCGGAATTGGTGGGGCTCTAACATTCAATATGCACGATTCGGGGTTGAACAGTGTTTACGGAAAGGATCCGATGGGGATGTGGCTGTTTGTGAGATTGGCAAACAGGTAAAGCAGGTTGGATATGAGCGTGGGCTGTGGAACTCAACACAGGAAAGTGTGTAACGAATTTCACATGGTGTAAATCTTAATTCACTGTAACCGATTGGCAGAGACATCGTATTTCATGTTGGAGTGACGAACCGAGCACAAGACTATGTTAGTAGAGAACATTTAATCGATTCTTATCAACATTTTCTGGAGTTAAACCGTCTTAGGCATTGGGACTTTGTTGGCCAACCGAGTTCTCCCTTATATGATATGCGCAACCAAAGTCGATTGCGCAAATACTGCTGATTGTTAATTGCCCGTTACCTGCCTTCAACAGTGAAAGAGTAGGAGCGGTCGGGAGATATGTAGATGAAAGCCGTTAGTAAACAGGCATGTTGCATTGGTACTATCTGCCTCGCAGATCTTGTCACAACAATTTGGTGGGCAAACAGGACTGGTGCCGCCGAAGCGAACCCGTTGATGGCGGGATTTCTTGCACAAGGAATAGTTGTATTTGTAGTAGCAAAGCTAGCGTTGACTGCTGGTCCTTTAGGGCTTTTGGAATGGGCGAGGCCTAAACGTCCGAAATTTGTAACTCACGCAATGAATATTGGTGCTGTTGCATATCTTGGAGTTTATACAGCAGGGGTTGTGCATATCAATAAGACACCAACCGACGCGCAGGTAAACAAAATTGCAGCGGATGCTCCGGAAGCAGATTTACAATGGATCAAAATCAGAGAACATTTACGCGTAAAGAAGCATCTACCGAAATTGAATGATGAAGTCGTGCCAATGCCACAAGATATGCAGCAAGCTCTTCCAGCGCAGAATGTGGAAGCAAGTAATCAGGCACAAGTAGTTATTGCTGAAATCTGATCGTACTGAGCAGGACCTGCACACTTTCTTTTAACCAGAATTCGCTCCCGGCAGTCGTTGTGTAAAGCCGGGAGTGATCAAGAATCGGGTTTGCTTACTCGGTGGTATTGACGGTACAATTCTCCAATCATGTTAAACCTGTTCGTTTCTTCCATTGCGCCGGATACTCCCCTTTCCGACGAATCCAATAAGTCAGAGCCTCAGCCAGAACCAATCAAGCCAGAGAACAATAACCAAAACAGTAACCGGAAGGTTGCTGGTGCAGCGGGAATAATGATGGTTGCAATTCTCGCGAGCAGATTGTTGGGTTTGGTGCGTAACGCGGTTATTTCCCATCACCTTGGGCAGAAGGGTCTTTCAGACGTCTATTATGGGGCGTTTCAGATCCCCGATCTTCTGTTCTATTTGATTGCTGGAGGCGCACTTTCGTCCGCGTTCATACCTGTTTTCACTGAGCACATCACTAATGGCGAGGAAGATCGTGCCTGGCACGTTTTTAGCACCGTTCTCACCGTCATGTTTGTGGTCGTATCGATATTCATTGTTCTAGGTGAGATCTTCACACCTCAATTAGTACGGATGGTGAATTTCGGCTTCGACCAATCTCAGGTGGATCAGTGTGTTCCTCTGACACGAATTGTTTTACCTGCCCAACTTTGCTTCTTTCTCGGCGGTGTTTTGATGGGCAGTCAGCAATCTCGTCAAAAATTCCTTATTCCCGCCCTTGGTCCTATCATTTACAACGTTGGAATTATTCTAGGCGGTGTGGTGCTCTATCCTTGGCTCGGTCTTCCCGGATTTTGTTGGGGAGCTCTGCTGGGTGCGGTGGTCGGCAATTTTGGCTTACAGTGGTGGGCCGTATCCAAATCCGGTATGAATTTCAAACCTAATTTTGGTGCTCGGCACCCTGACGTTGTACGAGTTTGGAAGTTAATGC